>JBFLZW010000055.1 GCA_040755755.1 bacterium
TAACCTTGACAATTACTCTGTAGGTTGCTATATACTAAAATTGGGATGAATTTGTGACGTAGTTTTTCGCCCTGCGATGGGGAATTTTAATTGTCGTCAATGGGGAAAAATAATTGTCGCTGATCACGCGCGCGGGGGGAAAACTTTATTGACAAGTGTATGTAATTATGCTAATTATTAATACTCTGTATGAATCCTGATGCAGTTACGGTCTAAGGTTATCAGGAATATCATCACAGTAAGAGATCAAAAATAATCTGCGCCTGTAGCTCAGTTGGATAGAGCAACGGACTTCTAATCCGTAGGCCGCCCGTTCGAGCCGGGCCAGGCGCGCTAGAAAAATCAAGGGGATTCGGGGAAATCAATCTGAGTCCCCTTCTTTTTTGTGTGTAGGTTCATGTGCAGTTTTTGAATTACTTGGAGTGTATTCATATTGCCCTCGTGATATTTTTGGGCTAGAATGGTGTAGCCTGATCAATGAGCCCTCATTAATCCGGCTTATGGTCCTGGTGAGTGGTGACTCATTCCCAGGACCGCTCTATTTTTCTTTCTTGGATATGTCAACCAACATTTGCATGATGGTATCAAGCCGCTGGTTAATCTGATCTACACGTTGACCTAATTGGCCGAATTCCTGCCTTACCTGTCCAACCTCTTGTCTTACCTGCCCTATTTCCTGCCTTACTTGGCCGACTTGTGTATCAATCTTTTGATCGAGTTTATCGAATCTCTTATCAAACTTCTCATCAACTTTTTCAATTCGTTCGCTTAATGTGTCAACCCTTGTATCTAACCGATTTTCCAAAGATTCAATTTTGGTGTAGATATCAGCCAGTGTTATTCTTTTGAGTGCTTCGGAAGTCGTCTTGAATGCATCTGTGGCTTTTTTAGGTAAAATGTTCATCTTGTAGCCACCCTTGCTTCTTTCTGAGAATCAATCCATCTTTCAATTTCTTCTTTTTTAAAAAGCCTTTTCCCGCCGATTTTATAAGAAGGGATTACGCCTTTTTTAATAAGCTGCTTAATCCATACTTCACTGGATTTTAACAACTTCGCTACTTCTTTAGTAGTCATGAATTCATCAACCATATTCTTTCCTTTTGTTTATGTTATCGGTTATTTATATACTAATGTATACTTATTTTGCCTGATAGTCAAGCAAATAATCACCATTTTGAAAAAGTATCTACAAGATTATTCAATGAACCAAAGATGGAAGGTAATGGCTCTGCCTACCTTTTCACCGATAGTGGACATGAGCGTTGCACAATAGCCCCCACAGAGGGAGTTTTTCCATAAAATCTTTGGGCCAATTTTTTTGAAAATTTTTTGTCTCACTGTCATTCCCCTGATTTAACTGCCGGAGGTTTGCAGTAATGAGAGCCCATCTGCTATAGTTTCATTACCCGCTCAACTATCCATTTTAAAGGCTTTCGAGTATGGCCGACAAACTCGTTATACCCATTTAAAAATGCCAGCCATCTATCGGCATCGATTTGGCCATCAACCATGAAGGGGTCATATGCTTTGGCCGCTAATTGCCTCATATCTTCTTTGAGCCGGGAAGATTGTGACTGGCGCACCAGTTCTTCCTTTTCCTGATCAGTGAGAGCCACGGTATTTTCTCCTCAATTCCCCTGCTGTCTCCTCAAGACCAAATAAAGCAAAATACTCCTCAATATCCGACCAATCAAGGTCTTTATGATGCAGAGCCATTATGCTTTCAATATCAGCAAGATCAGCAGTCCATCTTGCCTTGTCATTGGCCATAGCCTGCACTTTTAAGCCAATCAGGTCTTCGGGTTTCAGGACTCTTATGGTGAAACTTCCACCAAATATTTTCTTCTCCTCAGCTCTTCTCATCATACTCAGGGATATCTTACGAAAGGCATGAATGAAGTCGATTTCCCCAAAAACAGCCAAAGGTGAAACATACTGGGAGACATTTTCCGTCCGATGCACACAATCATAACCAAGTTCAGTCATAACACGGCTAATTTTGCCGAGATCATCCCGGTCAACCAGAAAATCAATATCCACTGTGGCCCGATGCACACCCCAAAAACCCAGGGCAAATCCCCCCATGAGAGCATACCGGATACCCTCACTCTCAAATGCAGCCAAGAGTTTCTTCATTACCAGATTGAAATCCATTTTTATAGCCTTCCTGCCTTCCTGTACTCTGTGCTTAACATTTCAAAAGCAATCCGAAAAATACTCCGGTGTGCGGCGCGGCCCCCTATATCTTACTCCCCATTTATCGTTTCCATGATTTGCTTAAAGCTTTCCACACTGGCTTCCAGGGTTTCAATAATCTCTCCCGCCAGTACATCCAGATCAGGCAGATTATCCAAATCTGCCAGGCTCTTATCCTTAAGCCAGAAAATGTCTAAGCTGGTTTTGTCTCTGGCAACGACTTCGTCATAGGTAAATTTTCTCCATCTGCCATCAGGATTATTTTCTGACCAGGTTTCTTTCCTTGCGCACCTGTTTTCAGGACAGTAGCATTCGATGAAGTCGTTCATGTCTTCAAACTTCATCGGGTCCTTCTTCAGGGTGAAATGGATATTGGTTCTAAAATCATAGATCCAGACCTCTTGTGTCCACGGCTCCTTGCTGGCTGGTTTATTGTCAAAGAAGATCACATTTGCCTTAACGCCCTGCTTGTAAAATATCCCTGTCGGAAGTCTCAGGATAGTGTGCAGATCGGTAGTTTGCAGCAATTTCTTTCTCACCGTTTCACCCGCGCCGCCTTCAAACAGGACATTATCCGGTACAACGACGGCAGCGCATCCTGTCGTTTTCAGCATCGTGTGGATATGCTGTACAAAATTCAACTGCTTATTGGAAGTGGTTGCCCAGAAATCCTGCCGGTTATAGGTAAGGTCCTCTTTCTCCTGCTCTCCTTCTTCGTTGGTGGCTGTCATACTGCTCTTTTTGCCAAAAGGCGGATTGGTAAGCACATAATCATATCGTTCGCCGGTATCCGCAACCAGGGCGTCAGCCGGTGAGATAAACGATTCTCCATCTATTTCGCCAATGTTATGCAGGAACATGTTCATCAGGCATAATCTTCTGGTATTGGCCACAATTTCGTTTCCGAAGAAGGTTTTATGTTTCAGGAATTCCTTTTGCTCCCTGTCGAGGCTGCGGTTATGGTTATGGACGATAAAATCATAAGCCGCCAGGAAAAAACCACCCGTACCGCAGGCGGGATCGGCTATGGTCTTCATAGGTTCAGGACGGATACATGCGACCATCACCTTTATCAAGTCTCTTGGGGTAAAATACTGACCTGCCCCGCTTTTGGTGTCCTCCGCGTTTTTCTCCAGCAATCCTTCGTATATCTGGCCTTTTATGTCAGCACCCATGAGCGCCCAGTTCTCTTTGTCGATCATGTCGATGATCTTATAAAGCTTGGCCGGATCTTGAATCTTATTCTGAGATTTGGTAAAAATCTGTCCCAGCATCCCCTTTTGCTGTCCAAGGGTCCGTAAAAGATTTATGTAGTGCGTCTCAAGATCAGCCCCTCTTTTTGAACGCAGACTCTCCCAGGTATACTCTTGAGGGATAGGCAGGTGACGGTTATAAGGGGGTTTGCTGAATTCATCCGCCATTTTCAGAAACAGGAGGTATGTAAGCTGTTCCAGATAGTCACCATAGCTTACGCCATCATCCCTGAGTACATTGCAAAAACTCCATACCTTGGATATGATGCTGGATGTATTAGTGGTAGTGTTGGTGTTACTATTACCATTACTCATAAGGCTTTCTCTTTTTTCCGGTTGTTTGAATTATTTTTTTCCACTTCGCGCCTGGCTTTTTCCGCTCTTATTCGCTCCAGGAGTACACTGGCCGGTTCATCATTCGGGTCCTGGGGGACAAGTTTTCCCTCAAAGGCTTTCTTCAGAATGACTTGCCGCAGGGCTTCGGCTTTTTGCAGGGCTTCCTCGATGTTGGCTTCGATTTTGTCGCAAACGGATAGGCGGGTTTCGATTTCCTGGACGATTTGGGATTGTTCAGCAATACAACAATAAGGAATCACGATATTTTCAAGTGTCGTGAGATTAATATT
The DNA here is from genome assembly GCA_040755755.1 of bacterium. Taxonomy (NCBI): domain Bacteria; species bacterium. The sequence goes on from JBFLZW010000055.1 coordinate 4,076, forward strand.
TCTTTGCGCACTAGCAGGTGCATAAGTTTCAATTTCTTGCCTTGTGGATTGAATGAAATATCTTACACACCCGGACTGGCGTTAAAGTTTATTTTATCTTTATCCTGTACAGCCCAGCCAGACTGTCTGAGCATCGTGTCTATCTTATCTCTGGCGTTCTGTTCCGGGGTTTGGTTTATGCTATTGAACATCTTTGCTATCCAGGAGATAAGCCCCATGATTTTTCATCCTTGAGTTAAGGAGAAAAATAATTGTTTAGAAAGAAAATACAGATAAATTTGCTACTATTATAGTATGTTTCAAGGGAGAAAATCAAAGGGGGAAATAGGAAAAAAGGTTGCGGTATGTGGTGGGGCAAAAAAGCAGCCCCACCCTACATGTGGTCACTGCCTTTCTCATGGGAGATAGCCCTCGTCAATTCCCTTGCTTCCTTGTAATTCCCGCGCCGTGTACTGAGCTCCTCACTCTCTGAATCGCTGAAAACAGGCAAATTTTTTTGACTTATATCTCAACTTGTAGTATTTTATTATGTTTGATATGGCAAAAGAAAATCAAGCTCTTAACGCTGTTAACCATGAAAACAGACCGGACACGTCCTCCTTTCTGGAAAGGAAGATCCAGGAACTGACTGTGCTTTACGAAACCAGTCGGCTCCTTGTCTCTACTCCTGACCCTAAAGATGCTTTGGGCTCTGTCCTGGGAATTCTCCATTCTCACATGGGCATGAGCCGGGGAACTATAACCCTCTTGAACCCGCAGACTCATGACCTGAGCATTGTGGTGGCTCATGGGCTGACTGATCAGGAAATGGAGCGGGGACGCTACCAGGTGGGAGAGGGAATCACCGGCACAGTGGTAGAAAAGGGATCGCCCGTAATTGTTCCCAATGTGGGAAAAGAGCCGCTCTTCTTAGACCGGACCAAGGCCCGTGGAGATATCCAGAAAAAAAATATCTCCTTCATTTGTGTGCCCATCAAAATGGGATCGGTTATCTATGGCGCGCTCAGTGTGGACCGCCTGTTCAGCGAAGACATCTCTTTTGAGGAGGATTTAAGGCTTCTCACCATTATTGCCTCCAATGTTGCCCAATCCATAAAAATCAGCCAGATGATGGAAGAGGAAAGGAACCGCTTGCGGGACGAAAATGTAACCTTGAAGGAGCAGCTCAAGGAGCGGTACAGCTTCTACAATATCGTGGGCAGAAGCAACAAGATGACAGATGTGTTCGAGATGATCGAGCAGGTCTCAGCCAGTGACGCTACCGTGCTCATCAGGGGAGAGAGCGGGACAGGTAAGGAGCTTGTGGCCAATGCTATCCATTATAACAGTCCGAGGGCCAAGGGGCCGTTTATTAAGATGAACTGCGCCGCCATACCGGAGACATTGATTGAAGCCGAGCTCTTCGGGCACGAAAGAGGCGCCTTCACCGGCGCAGTGGTCAAGCGGATCGGGAAATTCGAGCGGGCCCACACGGGAACTTTTTTTCTGGATGAGATCGGGACCCTCAATCTCACTGCCCAGGCCAAGATTTTAAGGGTATTGCAGGAAAGGGAGTTCGAAAGAGTCGGCGGAGCGGATACAATCAAGGTGGATGTGCGGATCATTGCCGCCACCAATAAACCCCTGGAAGAGGCCTTGCAGGAGGGTACTTTCAGGGAGGATCTCTACTACCGCCTCAATATTTTCCCCATCTATCTTCCCCCGCTGCGGGAGAGAAAAACGGATATCCTTCTCTTGGCCGATTTTTTCCTGAAAAAGTACCGGAAAAAATATGGGAAGGATATCAGGAGAATCTCCACTCCGGCGATTGACATGCTCATGCGCTATCACTGGCCCGGCAATGTGCGGGAGCTGGAAAATTGCATGGAAAGAGCCGTGCTCCTGTGTACCGACCATGTTATCCATAGCTATCACCTGCCGCCTACCCTCCAGACGGGCAAAGAGTCTGGCACTCTGCCTGCCCAGTCCCTGGACTCCGCGATCGAGACGCTGGAAAAAGAATTGATTATCGACGCTTTGAAAGCCAGTCATGGCAGCCTGGTCGGTGCAGCCAGACTCCTGAGCACCTCGAAAAGAGTTCTGGGCCTGAGAGTAAAGAAGTATCGCCTCAACCCAAAGCAATACCGCTAGGCGCTTAACGCCGCACCATCGACTCATTAACCAACCTTCATGGAAGAATGATCTCCCGCAGAGACGCTGAGACGCAGAGGATATCATTTTCGGTTATTCTCTGCGCCTCTGCGTCTCTGCGGGATAAATACAACTCTGCCGTGTCGTCTTTCCCATAAGAGCGACCAAAATAATATCAACCAGTTCAGCATTATTTTCAAATGAAAAACTACAGAATGGTAAGAACCTCCCTGAATCCTACCGTTTGGTAGGATTTTTCGAGCCCTCTTCCTCCTTCTCCAAAATAGCCCTGAAAATTATTACCATCTTAACAACAATAAGTTAACTCTCCAGGCCACAAAGTTTTCTCATCTGGCATCGCTCTTGAGATTATCGGTAATCGTAACCCTTAACAGATTCCAGAATATATCATGGAGGACAGAAGATGAGAAAAATCGCTATTTACGGAAAAGGTGGTATTGGAAAATCAACCACTACCCAAAACACGGTGGCCGGGTTGGCTTCGGACCTCAAGGCCAAGGTTCTGGTTGTGGGCTGTGACCCCAAGGCGGACTCGACGCGCCTTCTTTTAGGCGGGCTGCATCAACGTACCGTTTTGGACACCCTGCGCGAGGAGGGTGAAGATGTCGAGCTTGAAAATGTGCGCAAGATCGGATTCGGCGGATGCCTGTGCGTGGAATCAGGCGGCCCTGAGCCGGGCGTGGGGTGCGCTGGACGCGGCATTATCACGGCCATTAATTTACTGGAAAACCTGGGGGCCTACGAAGAATCGGAGAAACTGGATTACGTCTTCTACGATGTCCTCGGTGACGTTGTCTGCGGCGGTTTTGCCATGCCTATCCGTGAGGGCAAGGCCAACGAAATCTACATCGTTGTTTCCGGGGAAATGATGGCCATGTATGCAGCGAACAATATCTGTAAAGGGATCGTCAAGTTTGCCGAGTCGGGAGGAGTCAGACTGGGAGGGCTGATCTGCAACAGCCGTAAGGTGGACAACGAGAAGGAGTTAATCACCGCTTTTGCGGAAAAGCTTGGCACTCAGATGATTTACTTCGTTCCCAGGGACAATATGGTGCAGCGGGCTGAGATCAACAGAAAGACAGTCATCGATTATGACCCGGATTGTGAGCAGGCCCAGAATTATCGCAATCTGGCCAGGGCCATTGCTGAAAACGAAATGTTTGTCATCCCAAAGCCAATGCAGCAGGATGAACTGGAAAAAATCCTGATCGACTACGGAATGGTAGGTTAAATAGAAAGGAGAGTAAAAACCATGATTATGATCAGAGCTATCGTCAGACCGGAAAAGAGCAATGAAGTTATGAAGGCGCTTATGGATGCCGGATTTCCGGCAGTAACGAAAATGGAGGTTTTCGGCAGGGGCAAGCAGCGGGGGTTGAAGGTGGGAGAAGTTACCTACGATGAGCTGCCCAAGGACCTTTTGTTGATCGTGGTCAGGGATGAGGATAAGGATTTCGTTATCCGCAGTATCATGGAATCGGCCAGATCGGGAGAGCGCGGTGCTTTTGGCGACGGGAAGATATTCGTGAGCCCTGTTGATGAGGTATATACCATAAGCAGCGGCAGCAGGGAAACATCAGCCGAAGCCGCACGAGAGGCAGTCAGCGCGGCACCCCGGGAGGGAGCGGCATGAAAGAGATCATAGCCATTATCCGCATGAACAGAATGAGCCAGACCAAAAAAGCGCTCATCGAAATCGGATTTCCCTCGTTCACCGCTCATAAGGTCATGGGCCGGGGCAGGGGGTTTGTAGACCTGGACCTTTTGCGGGGTGCCGCCGAAGGGTTGGAGGATGCCATTCCTCAGCTTGCTCAGGGACCTCGCCTGATCCCAAAGCGGCTCCTGAAGATGGTGGTGCCGGATGATAAGATCGAGCTTCTCGTCGAGACCTTAATAAAGGTCAATCAAACAGGCAATGCCGGGGATGGAAAGATATTCGTTATGCCCATCACCGATGCTATCAGGATCAGGACCAAGGAAAGCGGACTTGAGGCCATCAGTGAGATGAATGAATAGACTGATGGCCCTCTTTCAGAAGGAGACAGTGCATGTCCCAGGAAATAAAAGACCTTCCCCCGGTAAAAATGGAGGAAGCGGTAGAGGAAATATTGAAGGTATACCCCACAAAAGTGGCGCGCAAGCGGCGCAGCCACATCGTGGTGGTGAACCCGGATGAGGGGCAGCAGCAAATCGAGGCCAATGTGCGGACCATACCGGGCATCATAACCCAGCGCGGCTGCTGCTTTGCCGGGTGCAAAGGGGTGGTGATCGGCCCGATCATCGACATGGTCCACATCGTTCATGGCCCTATAGGCTGTGCATTCTACAGTTGGGGTATCAGGCGGAACATGGGCAGGGTGCAGGAAGGAATGAAGAATTTTCTCCAGTACTGCTTCTCGACCGATATGCAGGAGGAAAACATCATCTTCGGCGGTGAGAAAAAGCTCAGAGAAGCGATCAGGGAGGCGGACAGGCTGTTTAATCCCAGAGCTATCTCGGTTCATGCCACCTGCCCGATCGGGCTGATCGGAGACGATATTCATCAGGTAGCCAGAGAGATGTCGAAGGAGCTCGGTAAACAGGTGCTCTCCTTTAGCTGTGAGGGCTACAAGGGAGTCAGCCAGTCCGCCGGGCACCATATAGCCAACAACGGTCTTTTTAAAAATGTCGTTGGCCGTGATGACGAGGGGGAGGAGGAGGGTTTTACGATCAATGCCCTCGGTGAATACAATATCGGCGGAGATGCCTGGGAGATCGAGAGGATTTTGAAAAACTGCGGCATCCGGGTGCTCAGCACCTTCAGCGGCGACGGCTCTTACGAGGAGATAAGCCGGGCACATAAGGCCAAACTGAACATGGTTCAGTGCCATCGGTCCATTAATTATATGGCTGACATGATGGAGAAAAAATTCGGCATCCCCTGGGTCAAGGTCAACTTTATCGGAGTGAATGCCACCGTCAAGTCCCTGCGCAAGATCGCCCGGTTTTTTGATGACCGGGAATTAACCGATCGGATAGAGAAGGTTATCGAAAAAGAGCTGGCTGAAGTCACACCTCAGATCGAGAAATATAAACCCTTATGTGCGGGGAAAAAAGCCATGCTGGTCGTTGGCGGATCTCGCGCCCATCACTATCAGGAGCTGTTCAGGGACCTTGGAATGGCCTCGATCGCAGCCGGTTATGAATTTGCTCACCGGGATGATTACGAAGGCCGGCAGGTTTTGCCGACCATCAAGATCGATGCGGACAGCCGCAACATTGAAGAGCTTCAGGTGGAAGCAGATCCCGAAAGATTCCATCCCCCTAAGCCGGAAGAGGTAATAGCCCGGTTAAAGGAAGAGGGAACCATCGATTCGTATGAGGGAATGATGCCCTCCATGATCAAAGGCAGCATCGCGGTCGATGATATCAGCCATATCGAGATGGAAAAGCTGATCAGGCGGTTTCGCCCGGACGTCTTTTGCGCTGGCATCAAAGACAAGTATGTGATTCAAAAGATGGGACTACCATCCAAACAGTTGCATAACTACGACTATGGCGGCCCATATGCCGGATTCCGGGGAGCGGTAAACTTTGCAAAAGAAATGGCCATGCTTCTCAATAACCCGGTCTGGAGCTATGTCAAGCCCCTGTGGGAAAAAGAGCCTGAAATCAGGGCCGAATTCGGCAATAAGTAGTAGGGGAGAAAACAATATGCTGAGTTTAACACCGAAAGAAATATCTGACAGAAATGCTTTAACCGTTAATCCGGCCAAAACCTGTCAGCCTATAGGAGCCATGTATGCGGCGCTCGGCATTCACCGGTGCCTGCCGCACAGCCACGGGTCTCAAGGGTGCTGCGCCTACCACAGGAGCCACCTGACCCGGCACTACAAAGAGCCGGTCATGGCCTCAACCAGTTCCTTCACCGAAGGTGCGGCAGTGTTTGGCGGCATGAGTAACCTGCGCCAGGCCATTACCAACATATTCCATATATATGATCCCGATGTTATCGCGGTCCATACCACCTGCCTGTCCGAGACCATTGGCGATGACCTTTCCACGATCATCCTCAAGGCCAGAGACGAGGGCCTCGTTCCTGAGGGGAAATGGGTCATTCACTGCAACACTCCAAGCTACGCAGGCTCTCACGTGACCGGATTTTCCAATATGACCACGGGCATGGTGAAATACTTCGCTCAGGAAAACGAGAGACACCGCGAGCAGATAAACCTCATTCCAGGATATGTGGAGCCTTCGGACATGCGGGAAATAAAGAGGCTGCTGGCCGAAATGGAGCTTCCGTCAGTGGTTTTCCCGGACACTTCGGATGTTTTGGATGCGCCGCAGCAGGGAGCCCCTGTGTCAGTCGGAAAGGCTGCTGATATCTACCCCAAGGGCGGGACCCGGATCAGGGACCTTCAGAGCATGGGGGACAGCAGGGTCACTCTGGCCCTTGGCCCGTTCGCCTCGGAAAATGCAGCCATAGAGCTTGAGAACAGGACCGAAATTCCAGCCAGGATCATGGACCTTCCCATCGGCATCGCTGCTACTGACCGGTTTATCCAGGTGCTTCTGGAAACAGCCGAAGTGCTGGAGCCACCTGCTTCCATTGCTGATGACAGGGGAAGGATGGTGGATATCATGCTCGACATGCAGCAATATTTCTATGATCGCAAGGTAGCCATTTACGGGGACCCTGATCAGGTGATCAGTCTCACTGAATTTGCAGTCAGCCTGGGAATGAAGCCAATCTATGTCCTGACCGGCACGCCGGGGAAACGCTTTGATGCGCGAATCAAGGGTATTTTGAAAGATGTCGTACCTGGAGCCAGAATAAAGAGCAGCGGAGACCTCTTCCTGCTCCATCAGTGGATCAAGAACGAGCCGGTGGACCTTCTGATTGGAAACACCTACGGCAAATACATAGCCAGGGCCGAGGATATCCCCTTTGTCCGCTTTGGTTTCCCTATCCTGGACAGAGTGGGCCACAGCTACTTTCCAACCGTGGGATACCGGGGCGGAATGCGGCTCTTGGAGAAAATGCTCGATGCCCTCCTCGACCGCAAGGACAGGGACGATCCGGAGGAGCGCTTTGAACTGGTATTGTAAGGAATCACCAGTTATCAGTTCTCAGTTGTCTGGTAAGGGAAGAGAAAATGGAACAGATTCTGATTGAACAACAAGCTGAACAACCGATCCCCGATGAAGAGCCGATTCTCGCCGAGCGGCGGGATCAGGTTTATTACAAAGGTGAAGAGCCGTTTCGGATGAGCTGCGACCGGGAGAGTCTGGCCGGTGCGGTCAGTCAAAGGGCCTGTGTTTTTTGCGGCTCCCGGGTTGTCCTCTACCCTATTGCCGATGCTCTTCACCTTGTCCACGGACCCGTAGGGTGTGCGGTCTATACGTGGGACATCCGGGGTGCGCTTTCTTCCGGGACCGAACTGCACCGGCTCAGCTTTTCCACAGACCTTCAGGAGAAGGATGTCATCTTCGGAGGTGAGGAAAAGCTCGCCGGGGCACTCCATGAGCTTATCGATCGTTATCATCCCAGGGCAGCCTTTGTTTACTCTACCTGTATTGTGGGAATCATTGGCGATGACCTCGATGCCATCTGCAAGAGAGTCTCCCGCGAAAAGGGCATTCCCGTTATCCCGGTGAAATCCGAGGGGTTTAAGGGAGGAAAGCGCGACGGTTATATGGCCGCCTGCGCGGCCCTCTCCCGCCTTGTGGGAACGGGCGATACTTCGGGGATCGGCCCTTTCAGCCTGAATATCATGGGAGATTTTAACCTGGCTGGCGAGATCTGGATCATCCGGGAATACTTCGAGAAGATGGGCATCCAGGTCGTAGCCAATATAACCGGAGATGGGCGGGTGGACGATATCCGCCGGGCGCATGGCGCTGCCCTGAACGTGGTCCAGTGCTCAGGCTCCACTCTGTATCTGGCTCAAAGCATGGAGAAGGAATTCGGCATTCCCTACCTTCGGGTTTCGTATCTTGGCATAGAGGACATGACCGAATCCCTCTATGCTGTAGCCGGATTCTTTGGTGATCCGCACATGATGGAGCGGACCAGAAAGCTGGTCCGCGACGAGCTGGCCGTTCTCTATCCGCAGCTTCAGAAGTATCGACAGGCATTGCGGGGGAAAAAGGCCGCCATCTACGTAGGCGGGGCTTTCAAGGCGTTCTCTCTGGTCAAGACCTTTCGCCTGCTCGACATGGAGGTGGTTATGGTCGGCTCCCAGACCGGCAGGAAGGAAGATTATCTGGAATTGAAGGAAATCACCTCTGATGGAACGGTCATAGTTGATGACTCCAATCCTCTGGAGCTGGCCTCCTTTCTCAGGGGAAAAAAGGTGGATGTGTTTGTGGGCGGCGTCAAGGAAAGACCCATTGCCTATAAACTGGGTATCCCTTTTTGTGACCATAATCACGAGAGAAAAGAGGCACTCGAAGGTTTTATCGGCATGTTGAACTTTACCCGTGAAATATACAGCTCGGTAATGAGCCCGGTATGGCAGTTTGTGCCTGGCCGTAAAAGATAAGATAACAGGAGGAGCATACAATGCCTGCACCCGCACCCCAAAAAGTGGAAAGGAAATATGTTTCCACAGTCAATGCCTGCAAGCTCTGCACTCCCCTGGGCGCATGTCTGGCCTTCAGAGGCATAGAGGGAGCAATGCCCCTTCTCCACGGCTCTCAGGGGTGCAGCACCTACATGAGGCGTTATATCATCAGCCATTTTAACGAGCCGATCGATATTGCCTCTTCATCTTTAGGGGAGAAAAACGCCATCTACGGCGGAGCCATAAACCTGAAAAAGGGAATAACCAACGTGATCAGGAAATACCGTCCCCAGCTCCTTGGAATCGCCACCACCTGCCTGACCGAGACCATCGGCGATAATGTCCCGATGATCCTGAAAGAATACCTGAAGGAGGCCGGGGGACCGGGAGACCGGGAGACGGGGGGACCGGGGGACAGAAAAGATTTCCGTGAACAGGGGGGGCTGCCTTTGATCATTTCCGTATCCACCCCCAGTTATGTCGGGACCCATATGGACGGGTTTCACCTCGCGGTTAAGGCTGCGGTGGAGTCGCTGGCTGAAGGGGGAGAGAAAACCGGCAGGGTCAACCTGCTTCCGGGCTTTGTCTCACCGGCAGATCTACGCTATCTCAAGGAAATCATGGAAGGGTTCGGACTCGAATATACGCTCTTGCCCGATATTTCCGAGAGCCTGGACGCGCCGATCCTTGAGGAATATCACAAAATACCTGATGGGGGCACGCCATTGTCTGAAATCCGGGCTATGGGAAGGGCACAGGCTACCATCGAGTTTGGCCGGACACTGAATTATTCATATGCAGCCGGGAACCCGTACACGGCCGCAGATTACCTTCAGGCCCGATTCGATGTGGACAAATACTCTCTTGGGCTTCCGATCGGAATCAATGAAACGGACCGCTTCTTTGCGGTCCTGGAGCACTTATCCGGACATCCTGCCCCGGATTCCCACCGGCTGGAGAGGGGAAGGCTCATCGATGCGTACGTGGACTCGCATAAGTACCTGTTTGGCCTGCGCGGCATTGTCTATGGAGAGGAAGACCTGGTGATCGGTCTGGCCTCATTTTTATCCGAGACAGGCATCGTCCCCGTGCTCTGCGCATCGGGGGGAAAAAGCGGCAGGTTCGAGGAATGCATCCGGGCCGTGTGTGCCGCACACGCTGGGAATCCTGCTGAGAGCCTTCCGGTCCGTGAAGGAATGGACTTTTACCAGATCGCGGAAGAGGCCGAGAGCTTGAAGCCGGACCTGCTCATAGGGAACAGCAAGGGTTATCCTCTGGCCAGAAAGCTCAATATCCCTTTGATCCGGGTGGGGTTTCCCATCCACGACCGGATCGGCGGGCAGCGCATCCTTCACCTTGGCTACCGGGGAGCACAGAGGCTGCTGGACCAGATCGTCAATACGGTTATTGAAAAAAAACAAAACGACTCACCCGTGGGCTATGCCTATATGTGAAATGTTCAAAGGGCATCATAGGGCTTTTTGATGAATATAGAGGAGAATGTGAGATGGATCTTAATCGACACCCCTGCTATCAGGTCGAAGCAAAAGGCCGGTTTGGCCGGGTGCATCTTCCTATAGCACCAAAATGTAATATACAATGCAATTATTGTAACCGCCAATATGACTGTGTCAATGAAAGCAGACCCGGAGTAACCAGCACCGTGCTCTCTCCGGGACAGGCTCTTCGGTATGTGGAACAGGTTCTTGAGAGGGAGCCAAGAATAACCGTGGCCGGAATAGCGGGTCCTGGAGACCCCCTGGCCAATGCAGAGACCACCATGGAAACGCTCAGCCTGATCAGGCAAAAATTCCCCAAATTGATTCTCTGCCTGGCCACCAACGGTCTGGGGCTGCCTCCCTACCTTGACAGGCTGGCCGAATTAAAGGTCAGCCATGTAACCGTAACCATAAATGCCGTAGATCCTGATGTTGGGGAAAAAATGTATGCCTGGGTCCGCGATGGCCGGGCCGTTTACCGGGGAGGGGCCGCAGCCGAGCTTCTCCTCAATCGACAGATTGAGTCTATTTATGGGCTGAAAATGCGCGGCTTTCTGGTCAAGGTCAACTGCATCGTTGTTCCCGGAGAAAACGACCACCATGTGGCTGAAGTGGCCCGGCGCATGAGTGAGCTTGGTGTGGATATCTTTAATTGCATGCCTGTTTATCCCAGTCCGGACACTCCTTTTGCGGATATTACCGAACCATCCGAAGAGATGATGTCCACGCTTCGTCAGCAGGCTGCCCAATATATTCCCCAATTATATCACTGCACCCGATGCCGGGCCGATGCCGTGGGCCTTTTGAACGAAGACCGGACTCAGGAATTGCGGGATTGCCTGACCGCCTGCAGCGCTTTGCCGCTCAATCCGGATGAGGATCGCCCTTATGTGGCTGTAGCCTCCCGGGAAGGAACGCTGGTCAACCTCCATCTTGGTGAGGCAGCCCAATTTATGATCTTTGGCCAGGCCGGGAAGGGCTTTTCTCTCATGGAAACCAGACCCGGCCCACAGCCAGGGTCCGGCCAGGCACGATGGCAGGCGCTCGTTCATACTCTGAGGGATTGCCGGGCGGTTCTGGTGAGCGGCATAGGCGAATCTCCCAAAACCGTCCTTGAGAAAGCCGGAATTCGTCCGGTGGAGATGTATGGTTTTATTGAACAGGGACTTGAAGCCGTATTCCACAATGGTGACCTGCGGGGGCTTAAAGCACGCCGCATCAGTTGCACCAGGGCCGCAGGATGCAGCAAAAGCGGCAGCGGCGCAGGCTGCTGCGGATAAAGAATTGCAAATTGATAAAGAGATGACGGAAGGAAGGGTAAACTCATGGAGAAAACGCGAGTTGCAGTAGTCTCAAAAGACGGGGTGAATGTAAATGATCACTTTGGCCAGGCCAGTCGATTTCTGATCTACGACTGCGGGGATACTACTCTGAGTCTGGTAGAAGAGCGGTCGGTGGAGCCGCTTTCCGTGGGTGATCCCCATCACCCCTTTGATCCGGAAAAGTTTGGCCGGATAGCAGACCTGCTGAAGGACTGCACCAAAGTCTATGTCACGAAAATAGGAGAAGTTCCGGCAAAAAAATTACAGGAATATAATATTCAACCGATAATTTATGCAGGCCCTATTGCCACTATACCGAGATAAATACGATGACTGTATTCAAACGGAGGAAAGAATCATGAAGAAACCGGCTTACCACATTTTTATCTGCACCAGCTCCCGTATGGCCGGAGAGCCGAAAGGGGTATGTCAGAAGAAAGGAGGCTCTGCTCTTGTCCAGTACCTTGACGAGGAGATCCAAAGCAGGGGGATGGAAAATATCATGGTTACCAATACCGGCTGCTTCAAGCTCTGCGATCATGGGCCGGTCATGGTGATATATGGCCCAGCCGCTCCCCAGGGGTACTGGTATGCTGATCTGTCTGAAGAAAAGGTGGACGAAATCCTGGACGCATTGGAAAAGGGCCAACCGGCAGAACACCTGCTCCTGGCATGACTGTCGTGCGGCTTGTGAAGGCTAGGGAGCGTAACGCTTTTCTCCCTTGACCTCTTTGAGGGCACATCTTTTCTCCCTCGCCCCTGAAGGGGAGAGGGCTGGGGTGAGGGGCTTTCTTGGTAAGTAGTGTGAAGTTGATGACATTGGTCCCTGTGAGGAGAGGGCTGGCAGGGAACCTCTGCTCTAGGGGCTTCCAATGTGGCAGGTGAGGGAGAAGAGATGCCCTCACGGGCGAGGGAGAAGATGTGCCCATACTATCAAGATGATTTACTATGACCAAAGCAATTTGACTAATTTAACATTGTGTAGTTAGTACACGTCGCGCCACAATAGCGAGGTTACCACAGAGGTTAATGGAGTCTTTTGAAGATACTGAGAGAGAAAGGAAACACCATGAAAAAGATAGGCATCCTGTTCCTGGCTTCCCTGTTCCTGGCTTCTTTGATGTGCTTGATTACTCCGAATGGTTTCGCCCAAAAGGAAGTTAAAGAGATCCTTGTATTTGCCGGTGCGGGAATGCAGGCACCTTTGGATGAAATCGGGAAAAAGTTTGAGGCGCAGTATGGAGTAAAGGTTATTTATGACTACGAAGGGAGCGGGAGGCTCGGTAATAAAATCCTGGTCGGGCAGGAGCCCGATGTATTTATTCCCGGCAGCGAGAAGTGGGCCAGGCTTCTCAAGGAGAAGGGCTATGTCAAGGAGTATAAACCGATCGCCTATCATACCCCCGTTGTCATTACTCAACCGGAAAACAGCAGGATAAAATCCCTGAAGGACCTGGCTGACCCGAACTGCTCGGTCGTCCTTGGCGATATCGAGGCTGCGGCTATCGGCGAGCCTTCTTCGGCGATATTGAAAAAAGCCGGTATTGAAGAATCGAAAATGAACATAAAAGCCAGAGGGATAACCATTAAGCAACTGGTACTATGGATCGAAGAAAAAAACGCTGACGCCTCGATCGTCTGGAAGGCGGATGCCGTGCTATCGGGCAAGGTTAAAATTATCGAGATTTCTCAAGAATATAATTCTATCAATATTATACCTGTTTGCCGGATGAAAAAGGACAACCAGTGGATATCCCAATACATCCAATCCGTGTTGAGCGCTGAAGGGAAAGGGATCTTCGCCAAACAGGGATTTGAGGTTGTGAAATAGAGAAAGACATGAAAAGACTTGCTTTTGATTTTGCCATATCCTGCGCGGCGGGAATTTTCACCTGTTTTATCGTACTCCCCATAGCCGGTTTATTTACCGTTACACCTTTTCGGGAGCTGATGAGCCAGTTTCAATCTCCGCTGATCTGCTCATCCATTCTGGTCAGCCTTGAGACTTCGCTGACGGTGGTTTTCCTGGCCTTCTGCCTGGGAGTTCCGATGGCCTACTTATTGGCTACTACCCAATTCAGGGGGAAAGAGGTTCTCGATACCCTGATCGATCTTCCCATCACCCTGCCACCCCTGGTGGCAGGGCTGGCCCTTTTGATTATCCTGGGAGGAAACAGCCCGGTGGGGGATTTTTTTTCCAGGCATGGTGTTGATCTGGTATTTTCCAAAAAAGGGATCATCATGGCCCAGCTCTTTGTCTCTGCGCCCTTTTTAATCAAATCGAGCCGTCAGGCGTTTGAATCGATCGGTGAGAATATCATGAAGGCTTCTTCGACTCTGGGAGCATCGAAGTTTTATACTTTTAAAAATGTCGCCCTTCCCCTTGCCAAAAACGGCATCTGTGCCGGAATGGTTATGACCTGGGCCAGGGCTTTGGGAGAATTCGGCGCTACGTCTATGGTTGCCGGCTGCATTCCCTGTAAAACCCAAACCATGACCGTAGCCATATATATGAATGCCATGTCGGGGAAATTATCCTCCTCGATCGCTGTTGCCCTGCTGCTCACGATATTCTCCTTCACCGCGCTCCTGATCTTTAAGTCACGGGCTAAAAAAGGGCAGATCAGGTTATGAGCATCGTTCTCAGGGATATCTCGAAGAGCTATCAGGGCCGGACCGTACTGAACAACCTCAACCTGGAAGTCAGGCAGGGAGAATTTCAGGTCCTGCTCGGCCCAAGCGGCAGCGGCAAGACCACCATTCTTTCGCTCATTGCAGGGTTGATCAGGCAGGATGCGGGAAACGTATTCATTAACGGCCGTGAGGTAAGCGGGGTCCCTGCGGAAAAACGAAAAATTGGTTTTGTTTTTCAGGATTATGCCCTCTTTCCGCATCTTACGGTTTTTAGCAATGCCGCTTATGGTCTCAGGGCCAGAGGAGTTAAAGAAAGCGCTGTAACCCGGACGGTCAACCACTATCTGCATAAAATGGGGATTGCAGGCGAAAGGGACAAATTCCCCCATCAGTTGAGCGGAGGGCAAAGGCAAAGAGTTGCCCTGATCAGAGCGCTGGTTACCGAACCGGATATACTGCTTTTGGATGAGCCTATGAGCAGCCTCGATGCCCCATCCAGGGAAAAAATAGGCGATGAGCTGCGAAGCATTCAGCAAACAATGCAGCTTACGGCGCTCTATGTCACCCACAACCAGAGTGAAGCCACCGTGCTGGCAGATCGCGTCTGTGTGCTCAACCACGGGAGGATAGAGCAGATCGGGACTGCGGATGAAATCTTCCATCACCCCAGGACCGAATTTGTTTCCCGCTTTGTCGGTGCAAAAAATATTTTGAAAACAGAGGTAATCGAAATACGGGAACATGAGGCGATTCTGAGAATCACTAATGAAGAGCTTCGTCAGCCTTTTCAGGTTAAGGCCGCGAGGTACCCTATCCTTGAAAAGGGTAAAAAGATACCACTGTGCCTGCACCCGGAAAAAATCAGTATCAAAAACGAGTGGCAGGCCATTGCCATGACTATGCCGAGGACAAGAGCGGGGGCAGAGGCAGGCCCCCCGATGAACATGGTTGCCGGGAAAATTGTCCATAGCATACCAGGCCTTATAAGCGTCAGGGTAACCATTGACCTTGGAGGCATGGAATTATATGCGATAATTCCTGAAGCCTCTTTTCACTTCAGACCCTCTGAGCAGGTATGGATTTGCTTTCCCCCTGATGCGCTGCACCCCTTGTGCGGCAAGAGCTGTAAGGATCCGGTAAATCAAAGAAAATGCTTTAATCATGAAGAAGCAATAATTGCAAGAGCTACAAACGAAGGAGCAGCAAGCCATGAAAGGTATCATCGACACCACATTGAGAGAAGGAGAACAGTCGGCCTACGTCTATTTTAACCTTGCCGAAAAGCTTCACATCATCGGTCTGCTCGATAAAGTGGGTGTCGATGAAATAGAGGCAGGGGTTGCGGTCATGAATCCGGAAACCAAAGAGCTTTTCAGGCAGGTCAGGGAAAGGACCCTGAGCCCGCGGCTTTCCCTCTGGTGCCGATGCCTGTCCAGTGACATCGATGAAACCTTAAGCCTTTCGCCGGATATCCTGTCCATGTCTATCTCAGTCTCGGATATTCACATCAAAAAGAAACTTGGCAAGGACAGAAAATGGGTATTGACCAGGGTCAGTGAGAGTATACAACAGGCCAAAGATACGGCGCCCTCCTGTTATCTCTCTCTTGGTCTTGAAGACGCTTCCAGGGCCGATCATGCCTTTGTCGAAAAGGTATGCTCCCTGGCACAGGAAGAAGGTATCAAGAGAATTCGCTATGCCGATACCGTTGGGATTATGGACCCCATGACCATGATGA
Source organism: bacterium (assembly GCA_040755755.1). NCBI lineage: Bacteria > bacterium. The sequence continues at coordinate 19,968 of JBFLZW010000055.1, forward strand.
GTACAATAACCAGGCTGCGGTCCCTGCTGAAAGTGGACCTTGGCGTACACACCCATAATGACTTTGGCATGGCTACAGCCAATGCCATCAGTGCCCTGGCCGCAGGCGCGGACTTTATTGATGTCACCGTCAACGGCCTCGGTGAGCGGGCGGGAAATGCCGCCCTGGAAGAAGTAGCGGCCTTTTTGGCCAAGAGGAAAGGGGTCGATAAATATAACCTGAAACCCCTCCGGTTCCTTTCCTGGTATGTAGCCAAGGCTTCCCATATTGCTATTCCGCCCAAAAAACCCATTGTGGGAAAAGACATTTTTACCTGTGAATCCGGCATTCACCTCGACGGGCTGATCAAAAACCCTTCAAACTATGAGCCATATGATCCCGCGGAGGTCAATATGGAGCGAAAATTCCTGGTCGGTAAAAAGGCTGGCAGAACCTCACTCAAGCACAAGCTGGAAACCCTTGGTGTCAGGACGGAAGGCAGCCTTCTGATTGAATTGCTCATGAAGGTCAAGGACGAATCTTCACGGCTGAAAACCGATCTCACCAACGAGGAGCTCCTGCATCTTTATAGTATGCAGGAGGATGCCGAAAGCAGGAAATAGGAGCAGAGCTTCTAATACGCATACAACTTCCCATACGGCCAGTGAGTAGAGGGGATGAGTTTGCGGTAGCACGATACCGCTTTCCTTCTCCTGGATCGAATCAGTTTTAGCAAGTTCGCGGCGTCCCTGAGAGTGATCTTCCCTTCCCTGAATGATTGAGCAATGTAATACTCAAACCCCACAGCCGGGCAATTTCCTTAATGATTGGGGTTTTTCGATTTTTTCTTTTTTAGACACATATTCTATAGCCTGGTCGAGGTCTTCCGGTATTCGCATGGATTTACCTTTCATAGTATTTTCTCCAGCACTCCCCGTCCCGCTCTTATTTCACGACTACTTTGCTTACAAAGGAAATAACGGTCTGAATCCAGGATGTTTGAAGCTGTGCAAAGCCAAAGAATATGGCTATAGCAGCAGCAATGAAACCCACGAAGAAGGTAATTGCACTCCCCAGTATCCAATGCCGAGTAGACTTATTGTCCTCTTTAACCTCTGCAAACTGGTTTTTTAATTCCCCGAATTGAGTTTTTAACTCACTCATAGAAGCATTTATCTGAGTGAATTGAGCCTCAAGATATTTGTCAAAGTAATTAGTTTCCTCCGGCATGAATTTTCTCCATTCCAGTTATCTTATAGCCGCCTTAAGATTCTCATTTTCACCGCGACTGTCTGCGATATTCTTAATATTATCCCTACCTTATCGGCACGTCAAGCAAATAATTCAATATTTCACCTTATCCTGGAAAATTTTCAAGACCTATGCTAAAAATTATTAAGGTATTGATTGATTTTACAGAAGCCAAGCAAAAGTGTTATGGAAGGAGTAAAAATATCAAAATTGATTTGATATAATATAGATTTAAAATTACCCGCTCGTGATTAATCGTCCTTCCCCCACCGTGAGCGGCAGTACAACCGGCTGGGAAATTACCGCAACCTGCACTTAGTGTCTATCCGAAAAGTCGGGATGCCGCCAGAATTGATAATGTTTCCCAGGATTTTTCGGATAGGCCCTTAATACGCATACAACTTCCCATACGGCCGGTGGGTATAGGGGATGAGTTTGCAGAAATGCCCTTTGAGGATTTCCTCTGCATCCAGGGAGAAATCACGGGCATATTCCCTGACATAGAGCTCAAGGTTTTTTCTATCCTTCATATCGAGCTCGAAAGTCTTTACTTCCTTGCCCAGTTGATAATCCTTCACCTTACCCCTGATGTACATGGCTCCGCCATGCATGCCGGTGCCGCAGAAGTCTCCCACGATCGGATGGCTTCCATCACTATCCATACCCAGGACAATGATCAATCCTCCGGCCATGTATTCACCCAGATAATCCTGGGCATAGCCGCCGACGATAATGACCGGATAGAGATCCTGGTAGGCTTTCATGTGAATGCCTACCCGGTAGCCGACATTGCCCCGGATGAAGATTTTCCCGCCGCGCATGGAATGTCCGGCAATATCTCCGGCATTTCCGTGGACGATGATTTTTCCGGCATTCATGGTGTTGCCGATCCCATCCTGGGCATTGCCCAAAATCTCGATAGTTGGCCCATCCATAAAAGCGGCAAGATCATTGCCCGGTGTACCGTGGATCGTAATCCTGATATCTTTTCCGGACAAACCGTCTCCGATGTAGCGCTGCCCGTTGATATTCTCAAGACGAAGATCCCTGTGCCCTTCGCGGACCGCATGGTGTATGCTCTCGTTCAGTTCCCGGTAATATATTCCCTTGGCATTGATATTCATGGTATTGGTATTCAGAGTATTAGTATTCATAGCATTCATATCGTTCAGAGCGTCCATAGCCTGCCTACCCTCTCTCTTCCAGACTCAAGGAGAGTCGAAAATCATGATAATAGTTCGAGCTTTGGTTCATATCTCGATCCCCTGGCCGGTAACCATATGTTTCCGATACTCCCTGGGCAGCGAGAGCAGACCGAAATCATCTTTGAGAAGATATTCCCGGAAAGAGGCGATATCGATCTTATCTTTAATCAACCCGGTATAAATTCCCGCCCGGTCGATTTTGTTCACCAGAATTATGCCTACGATTCTGTTATCTTCCAGGACGATTTTCTTATAAACCGAATCCTTTTCACGATAATCCTGGATGACTTCCATCCCGTTTCGTCTTTCACCATCGGCCAGAGTCGAGGGATCGGTCAGTCCTACCGAAATAGTGGGAACACCGGCCAATTCCACGGAATTCATAGGGATGCCACCCTCATACGCTTTCGGTGCCCCGGCCATATTATACCCGGCTATCTTTCCCTGCCTGGCTGCGGTGGGGAGGATAGCGATAGGCCGTGCAGCCTGGGCTATCAAATCGTAGGCCTCCACGGCATCACCGGCAGCATAGATATCATCAACACTGGTTTTCAGATGCTCATCAACCAGGATCCCCCGATTGACACTGATGCCAGCCTCCCTGGCCAGATCCACTCTGGGCCGCACACCGATAGCCACGATCACCAGTTGGCAATCGACCTGGGTACCATCCTTCAGGACAACGCTTCCCACCCGCCCCGGTTCTCCTTCGCGGATCTCCTTCACCGTGCTGTTGGTCAGGCAGGCACAGCCAATTCCTTTTAAGGCCCGCTCGATGATTCTGGAGGCAGTCCGGTCAAAGGTGGCGCTCAGGATCCGGTCCGCCAGTTCCACGATAGTCACCTGAATATCCAGAGCCAGAAGAGCTTCGGTGACTTTCAGGCCGATCAGCCCTCCGCCGACGACCACGGCTTTTTTAACCTGGTGGCTGGCGATAAATTTTTTTACCTGCTGGGCGTCATCAAGGGTGGTAAAGGTGAAAACGCCGGACAGGTTCTGACCCGGCATCTCAGGGACAAAGGGAGCACCGCCGGTAGCCAGAAGGAGCTTTTCATACTGTATCCCGGTCCGGTCATCCAGAACGACCTGCTTGTTTGCACAGTCCAGGCTGACGACTTTGTCTCCCAGAAATGCCTGGACCTTATTGAGGTAATAAAAGGAGGATGGCCGATAGAAAAGCTGCTCCTCTTCGACCTTGTTTCCCAGATAATACGAGATCAAGGGCCGTGAATAGGTATGGCAGGGCTCATCCGAGACCAGACACAGACTCCCCAGCCTGTCCTTTTCCCGGATAGCCTCGACGGCATTGACCGCAGCCGTGGAATTACCGATAATCAAATACTTTGTCTTGGTCATTTTTTATATCCTGACGTCTTATCTTAACGTTTCTATCCTAGCGTTATTTCCTGGTCTTAAAACCGTTTTATCTTTCCTCAAACGTGATGGCCTCGTTGGGACAATTCTGGACACAGACCGGCATCTTCTCCCCTGCGCACAGGTCACATTTCGAAGCAGCCTTTTTCCCTTCCGTATTCCTGGCAATGACACCAAGAGGACAAACCATGATGCACATCCAGCAGCCTACACACTTATTCTCATCACAAATGACCGCCCCGGTTTCTGCATCCCGGTGCAGACTTCCGGTCATGCAGGCTTCGAGACAGGGGGCGTCCTCACAGTGGCGGCACTGAAGAGCAAAGGATAGATACCCCTGCTCCTCAACCAGAACGCGCGGCAGGGCCTTGGGAAATTCGCCCTTATAGGCCTTGACGATCTCCTTTGATTTTGAATGCTGGACCAGGCAATGGATTTCACAGAGCCGGCAGCCCATGCAATATTCTTCGCGAATAACGATCCTTTTCATTCCATCATTCTCCTTCAATTTACCACGCTTCGCCTGCCGGTTTTATCCCCAGGATCTTCAAATCCGTATCCGAAAGTCCAACACCCCGCAGGGCCTCGCGGTTTCCCCGCAGGGATTCAATGGCGTTGATGCCCATGCCGCCCAGCATCTCCTTAATCTCCAGAGACCAGGCCCGCAGGAGGTTGACCAGCCTTCGGGCTCCGATGGAGGGATTCAGCCTCTTGGTGAGGAAGGGGTCCTGAGTTGCAATTCCCCAGTTGCATTTGCCGGTATAGCACTTCTGGCAAAGATGGCAGCCCAAAGCTACCAGGGCTGAAGTGCCGATGTAAACCGCATCTGCGCCCAGGGCAATGGCCTTGATTATATCACCGCTGGTGCGAAATCCGCCGGCAGCGATGACCGAGGCATGATTCCTGATCCCTTCCTCGCGCAACCGGGTGTCAACAGCGGCAATGGCCAGCTCGATGGGAATCCCCACGTTGTTTCTGATAACGGTCGGAGCGGCACCCGTTCCTCCCCGCAGGCCATCGATACTGACAAAGTCAGCTCCTGCCCGCACAACACCCGTGGCAATGGGGGCCACATTATGGACAGCGGATATTTTTACCCCTACCGGCTTCTCGTAGCGGGTAGCCTCTTTCAGGGCGTATATGAGCTGCCGAAGGTCTTCGATCGAATAAATATCATGATGCGGGGCAGGGGAAAGGGCGTCTGTTCCCGCAGGGATCATCCGGGTCCGGCTGACTTCCTCATCGACCTTTTCCCCGGGCAGGTGTCCGCCGATGCCCGGCTTTGCCCCCTGCCCGATCTTGATCTCTATGGCTGCTCCGGCCTTCAGGTATTCCTCATGAACCCCGAACCTGCCTGAAGCCACCTGCACGATGGTGTTGGCCCCATAGGGATAAAGATCCCGGTGCAGCCCGCCTTCTCCGGTGTTGTAGAAGGTGCCGAATTCGGATGCTGCCCAGGCCAGGGATTTACAGGCATTCAGACTGATGGAGCCATAGGACATGGCTGAAAAAAGAATCGGCGTCTGAAGCAGAAGCTGTTTGCCGGGTTTGCTCTTGAGGCGGGCCACGGTGCCCGGCTCCGGCCTGCGTTCCAGCTCAAGCCGGTCCGGCTTGCGACCGAGATAGGTTCGAAGCTCCATAGGCTCCCGCAAGGGGTCTATCGAGGGATTGGTAACCTGTGAGGCATTCAGCAGCATGTGGTCCCAGTAGACCGGAAAGGGCTGATCGCAGCCCATGCCGGTCAATAAGACGCCTCCGGTATCGGCCTGTTTGGCGACCCAGGTCAGCATCTCCTGATTCCAGTTGGCGTTCTGCCGGATCTGTGAAGGATTTCGCCTGATGGTCAAGGCTCCGGTAGGACAAAAGCTTTCACAAAAGTGGCAGCCCACACACTTCTGAGAGGCGGTATTGACCTCATCGGCTTGCCGGTCATACACATGAGCATCGTTCGAGCACATCCGGCAGCAAACCTGGCAGGTTATACATTTATCCTTGTCCCGCTCGACAATAAAATCCGGCACTATCGGTATCCTGGCCATTACAGCACCTCCCTTCGTGCAGCCTCAACCGCCACCTGCGTGGCCAGGGGACTGGCGATATCAATTTTTGCCGGGATATCCTTTTTCAATCTCCCCAGGATCGGCTCTCCTGCCCTTGGCATCCATACCCGGTCAGGCTGAGGGCAGATCTGCCGGATGGCGGATTCCTCGGAGGCAACGTAAACGAAGTTTCCCCATCGGGCCGCCACCAGAGGCCGTAATTTGAGCCGGTCATTCAATCCGAGCATGGTGTCGCTGTTAGCCACTATTATCCCAAAAGGACCATTGAGCAGGGCTGAGCCATATATCATGCGCAAATTTTGATAAAACTCTTTTTCCTCCTCCGGCATTCGTTCGATATCCGCCCAGAAGGGAGCAGCCAGAATTTTGGCCACCATCTCGAAAGGCAGCTCATGTTTTCGGATCAGCAGGTCAATGAGATAGGTTATTACTTCCGTATCGGTAAAAAAGGAACAGAAGTAATTGAAATTTTGCAGGTAACGCCGGTTGATGCCATAGGAAGATATCTCCCCGTTGTGCACCACTGACCAGTCCAGAAGCCCGAATGGATGAGCGCCCCCCCACCAGGCCACACTGTTGGTGGGAAACCGTCCGTGGGCTGTCCAGATATACCCCTGGTATTCCTCCAGGCGGTAGAACTCCCCGATATCCTCAGGATAGCCGACCCCTTTGAAAATGCCCATATTTTTGCCGCTTGAAGCTACCAGGGCATCTTTAATTTTACTGTTGATGTGCATTGACGTCTGGACAACCAGATCAGCCTCAGTCGAAAGAGGATTCTTCGCCAGAGCCTCCTCACGGGGCTTGAGAAAATACCTCCAGAGGATAGGATTTCGGGTAATCACCTTAACATCCCTGCTGGGTATCGGCTCATCATGCATAATAGTGTAATATGCCCTGAGATATTCCTCGGTCTGCCGTTTGGCCTCATCGGTTTCATACATGAGGTGAAAAGCGTAATAATCAGCCAGGTCCGGATATATCCCGTAGGCAGCAAAGCCCCCACCCAGACCATTGGAGCGGTCGCGCATGAGAGCGATGGAGGTCATGATGGCATCTCCACTGATTCTCTCTCCTGCCTCGTTCATGATGCCGGATACCCCGCAACCGGACGGCACCCGGTAATCTTTATCTGCTTTATAAATTTGTTCTGACATGAATCCTTCCATCATTTTACTTTAATTCCCAGTTTCCTGATCTTGGAACGGAGAGTATTACGATTGATTCCTAAAATCCTGGCGGCCCTGAGCTGATTCCCTTCCACTCTCATCAGGACATGCTCAATCAATGGCTTCTCGGCCGCCTCAATAACAAATCGATATAAGTTCTTGGACCCTCCTGCATAGAAAAAGGCTTCTTCCAGTTCTCCGACCACTTGCTCGACAGATTTCATTCGATGAGATTTTTGCCTTTTCACGGTTTTTGTGTGTTCCTCTTATTTTAATATTCATATGGCATTTTTGCAATGCCCTATTACCAGGCAATTAACAGAGAACCAAGCATGGCTTTTTCAAAGTTGTTTTTATTTGTCATGCCGACAGCACGCTCTTCTTCTCCATTGAAGAAGGATTAGAAATTAGCCTTAACATGCTTAAAAAGCAGGCAATAGAAGCGAAAAAACTGAGGAATCCCCCCTTGTACTTTCTCTCTGTCGCAAAGAAAGCAAGGGGAGATTTTTCCTCATTCCGGTTTGCCTGTCTTATTTACAGAATAGGCAAAAGGTTTTCCATCTCATACTGGGTCAACTGAATGCGATAATCGTCCCATTCCTTTCGCTTCAAGGCAACGAAGCGGCTGAAGACATGATCGCCAAGGGCTTTTTTCACCAGCTCGCTATTTTCGGTCAGAGTGATGGCCTCACCCAGACTGTCCGGCAGGGACTCGATCCCGGCAGCCTTTCTTTCGGCAGCCGTCAGATGATAGAGGTTTTTCTCCATCGGCTCCGGCATAGTATATCCCTTTTCGATGCCCTCAAGACCTGCATGGAGAATAACGGCAAAGGTCAGGTAGGGGTTACAGGCCGGATCTGGGCAGCGCAGCTCTGCCCTCGTAGCAACCTCTTTTCCCGGATGATACATGGGTACCCGGATGAGAGCGGAGCGGTTTCTTCTCGACCAGGCCACGTAAACCGGGGCTTCATATCCGGGTACGAGCCTCTTGTAAGAGTTGACCCACTGAGCGAATACCGATGACATCTCCCGGGCATGCTTCAGTTGTCCGGCAATATACCCTTTAGCTTCTGCACTGAGGTTATACTTGTCATTAGCGTCAAAGAAGGCGTTCCTGCTGCCGCGGAACAGGGACTGATGGGTATGCATACCGCTTCCGTTCTGCCCGAAGAGCGGCTTGGGCATGAAGGTGGCATAGCAGTCATACTGGGCAGCAATCTCCTTGACCGTCACCCGGTACGTGATGACATTATCGGCCATCTTCAGGGCATCGGCAAAGCGCATGTCAATTTCGTGCTGTGAGGGGCCAACCTCGTGGTGGCTGTATTCGATCTGGACGCCCATCTGCTCCAGGGCCAGAATGGTATCCCGGCGCATGTCGCTGGCCACATCCAGGGTAGTCAAATCAAAGTAGCCGCCCTTGTCCAGAATCTCGGTAGCCTGATCGTTCTTGAAGTAGAAATATTCGAGCTCCGGGCCGGTATAAAAATGATCGAATCCCATGTCCTTGGCTCTTTGGAGTGCCCTTTTCAGAACGTAGCGGGGATCGCCCTCGTACGGTTTTTTATCCGGGGTGAGGATGTCGCAGATCATCCTGGCCACGGCCTTTTCCTTGGGACGCCAGGGAAGAATCTGAAAGGTGCCGGGATCCGGCATGGCTATCATGTCACTCTCTTCTATGGACTGAAAACCGGTAATGGAAGAGCCATCGAATCCCATGCCATTTTCCAGAGCCCCTTCAAGCTCACTATCCGTGATGGAAAAGCTCTTTACCTGCCCCAGAATATCGGTAAACCACAGCCGGATAAACTTGACATCTCTCTCCTTGATTAGGGACAGTATTTCCTCTTTACTTTTGGTTGACATCTACTTTTCCTCCTTTTCGACTACGTTACCTCTTGGGGTTAACGACCATAATGAACGCTATTGCCTATATCTCCTCCTCGGAGCACTGGTAAATACTCTTTTCTTTTCATGCTATTTCTCCCCCTTGGTGACTAAAATATGGGCAAGCTTGATGCCACCTGAAAATTACCGGATTTCATAGTCTAAATAGCCTTTATTTCTAGTAAGTTATAAAGACTCAACCTGATTTTGCTGAATGTTGTGGCTCTGACAGAATCCGCGCATCCATTTTCGGCCACTGATTAATCTTTCACCACAAATAGACGTTTTTCCCTCTACTTATCTGATCTGCCTGAATTTTGGCATATGCTCGATTTTTGGCAGCATGATTGCCAGCTCAGGGAGCACCTTCTCCACCGCAGGTGTGATTACACTCGAAGCCCTGCCATTTTTCTTCTCAAAAGTGACGACAAACAGGTATGAACCAAAGCCGGCAAGAAGAAGGCTGACCGTCGCCTGGACTGTCGCAAGCGACGGTGCAAGGGGTCGCAATCGATCCCGGCAATGGCCGGGATCGAAAATGGAGGAGGTTATGTATTGATTTTTCTTCGACAATTTTCTTTTCGCTGCTTGGCATTGCCTATGCAGATGCAAAGATTGCCAAGCAAATAAGCAGGAAAAATGAATAAATTGTGTTCACAATACTTTTATAAGAATTATATTATTGGCTATTTTTATATCAGAAGGAGGTAATACTATGGCTTACTGGGATCCATTACGGGAAATGGAGTCTTTGCGCCGTGATTTTGATCGGATTTTCAGCACCCTCGGAGAATGGACATCCCCATTCTCGCGGGCATCGTTCCTTCCGGGGCTGTCAACATGGCAATATCCAATGGTTAATATCAACGAAGATAAAGACAACTATTATGTTGAGGCTCTGGCGCCGGGAGTTAATCCAAAAGCCATTGACATTTCGATCGCTCATAACAGCCTGACGATTTCAGGAGAAAAGCTTATGGCCGGTGCCGGCGTCGAGGTCAAGCCCGAAGCTTATCACCGCAATGAACGGGCTGCCGGCAAGTTCAGCCGTTCCATAGAGATGCCGACTGAAGTGGATGCGGACAAGGTCAAGGCAGATTACCGAAACGGCCTGCTGTTAGTGACCTTACCAAAGTCTGAAAAGGCCAAACCGAAACAGATTACTGTCAATGTTGGATAACTCAAGAGATCAGGTGAGCGAAAGACCGATCTTCGAGTTTCTGCTCAGGAAAGATCTCGTTCATCGGAAATAGGGAGGAAAGAACAATGGCTGAAAGAACAGTTCCCGTAACTACTGCCAAAGCAAAGGAGCCGATTGCCCGCGAGGAAACCCGGCAGGAGGAGCGCTTTCTGGTTCCCCCGGTCGATATTTACGAAACTCCGGAGCTGCTTATGGTTATCGCTGACATGCCTGGGGTGGATAAGGAGAATGTCGATGTCCGGGTTGACAATAATGTTTTGACCATCCAGGGAAAATCCGGGCAGATAGCTCCGGGCAATCCGGTTTACACCGAGTTTTCTCTCCTGAATTTTTTCCGCCAGTTTCAGCTCAGTGAAATGATGGATCAGGAGAAGATCGGTGCCGATCTCAAAAACGGTACTCTGATCATCCGGCTGCCAAAAGCGGAGAAGGCCAAACCAAAGAAGATCACGGTTAATGTGACCTGAAAAATACACCTGGCCGGGAGGGGAAAATGGCTGAAGAGCATAATTAGCTGTTGACCTCTCTCCGGCAGGATCATGCTGATAAAGCAGAGAGAAGTATAAGCACGCTATTTTAAAAATCCGCCTGCCGAAGAGCGAGCACACCGCCGCAGGATATAATTCCCTTTGCAATACAAAGGATTATGGTATATTATATTCCTTGATTCATCAAGTCAGACTGTTTGACTCCTTACTGTTTCATTGAGGTTACGAGGAGGTAAAAATTCATGGATATGAATCGCTTGACACAAAAATCTCAGGAAGCGCTTCAGCAAGCCCAGACGAAAGCCCTTCGTTATGGTCATTCGGATATCGATACCGAACATTTGCTTTTGGCTCTGCTGGAGCAGCCGGAGGGTCTGATCCCCCGACTGTTCAATAAAATGGACGTTCCGGTCGAGCCGCTGAAAGCCGAGATCGAACAGGTGCTTCAAAAGCGGCCGAGCGTTACCGGTCCAGGTCGGCAGCAGGGGCAGGTCTATATCACGCCGGCCCTGAGCCAGATACTGATCAGGGCTGAGGATGAGGCCAAGCATTTGAAAGACGAATATGTTTCTGTTGAGCACATCGTTTTGGCCATGATCGATGAAGGGATTAACAGTGCGGCTGGACGCCTGCTCAAACAATTCAACGTAACCAGGGAGAGGCTTTTGCAGGCCCTGACTGAGGTGAGGGGGCACCAGAGGGTGGCCAGTGCCAACCCTGAAGCGACCTATGAAGCCCTGGAGCGCTACGGACGCGACCTGGTACGCGAAGTCCAGGTCGGAAAGCTTGACCCGGTGATCGGCCGTGATGCCGAAATCCGCCGGGTTATCCGCATCTTATCGCGAAAAACCAAAAACAATCCTGTCCTGATTGGTGAGCCGGGCGTAGGAAAAACGGCTATTGTCGAGGGTCTGGCCCACCGGATCGTCCGGGGCGATGTACCGGAAGGGTTGAAAAATAAGTCCATCTTTTCTCTCGACATGGGAGCCCTGCTGGCCGGAGCCAAATACCGCGGTGAGTTCGAGGAGCGGCTGAAGGCGGTCCTTCAGGAAATCAGGCAAAGTGAAGGACAGATACTGCTTTTCATCGATGAGCTGCATACCATTGTCGGAGCCGGAAAGGCGGAAGGGGCCATCGATGCGGGCAATATGCTCAAGCCCATGCTGGCCCGCGGTGAGCTGCATTGCATCGGGGCTACTACTATCGATGAATACCGCAAGCATATCGAAAAGGATGCTGCTTTGGAGCGGCGGTTTCAGCCGGTTCTGATCGATCCTCCATCGGTCGAGGATACTATCTCGATCCTCCGGGGTCTTCGGGAGCGGTTCGAGGTGCATCATGGCGTCAAGATTCAGGACAATGCCCTGGTAGCGGCGGCCACCCTTTCCAGTCGCTACATCACCGACCGGTTTTTACCTGACAAGGCCATTGATCTTGTCGATGAGGCATGTGCCATGATCCGTACCGAGATGGACTCCATGCCCGCCGAGCTCGATGAGGTGACCCGGCGGATCATGCAACTTGAGATCGAGGAGGCGGCCCTGAATAAGGAAAAGGATACCGCCAGCCGCGAGCGGCTCAAGACCCTGCAGAAAGAACTGGCTGAGCTGAAAGCCAGGGCTGATTCCATGAGGGCCCAGTGGGAGGCGGAAAAACAGGCTATCCGCAAGGTCCAGACTCTCCGGGAGGAAATAGAGCAGATGCGTCAGGAAATCAGCCGGGCCGAGCGGGCTTATGACCTCAACCGGGCTGCGGAATTAAAACACGGCAAACTCCCTGAGCTCGAACGCAGGCTGAAAGCCGAAGAAAGCAGACTGGCCCAGAAGCAGGGCCAGGGAAAGCTTTTGCGTGAGGAGGTGACCGGGGAGGAAATTGCCGAAATCGTATCCCGGTGGACCGGCATTCCCGTAACCCGCCTGGTCGAGGGCGAACGGGAAAAACTCCTGAAACTCGATCAGATTCTCCATGCCAGGGTTGTTGGTCAGGATGAAGCGGTACAACTGGTATCCGATGCCATCATCCGTGCCAGGTCCGGAATCAAAGACCCCCGCAGACCGATCGGCTCCTTTATCTTTCTTGGTCCTACCGGGGTCGGGAAAACGGAACTGGCCAGGACGCTGGCCGAATCACTTTTTGACACCGAGGAGAACATGATCCGCATCGACATGTCCGAGTACATGGAAAAGCACACTGTCTCTCGGCTCATCGGTGCACCGCCCGGTTATGTCGGGTATGAAGAAGGGGGACAGTTGACCGAAGCGGTACGAAGAAAACCCTATTCGGTGGTCCTTTTCGACGAAATCGAAAAAGCGCACCAGGATGTTTTCAATGTCCTGCTTCAGATCCTGGATGATGGACGGGTCACTGACTCCCAGGGGCATACGGTCGATTTCAAGAATACCGTTATCATCATGACCAGCAATATCGGCTCCGGCTATCTCTTTGAAGGAATCACCGAGCAGGGAGAGATCAAGGAATCAGCCCGCGAAGCCGTAATGGTGGAGCTTCGCCAGCATTTTCGTCCTGAATTCCTGAACCGGGTGGATGAGATTATCCTCTTTAAACCGCTGACGCTGGGAGAAATTGAAAAAATTGTTGATCTTTTACTTGATAATTTGAGAAAGCGGCTTTCGCCCAGGCGACTGACCCTGGAATTGTCCGAGCCTGCCCGCCGGTTCATTGCTGAAAAAGGATATGATCCTGTCTATGGAGCACGGCCGCTGAAAAGATTCATTACCCGTGAGCTTGAAACCCGCCTCAGCCGTGCACTGATCCAGGGAGATATTCTCGATGGAGCTAAAATTACGGTTGGACTTGCCGATAGCCATCTTTCACTCGAACATGAAAACCCGGCAGTCACGGAAACCGGCGAGGCAAAGGTTGCAGGCTAAAGGAGCCAAAAATGTGTGAGAACCATGAGCGATTTTGACCAAAGCCAGGGAAAAGACCAACTCTTTTCTTCGCTCGACCAGGAGATGGAGGTGCCAGGAGGAAATTTCCTTGGCATTGTAGGCCAAAGTGAACTGATGAAACGGGTGTTCCATAAGATCACCGTTTATGGTCCTGCTCAGGCACCGGTCATAATTACCGGAGAAACGGGCACTGGTAAGGAACTGATTGCCAGGGCACTGCATGAGCGAAGTGAAAGGTTCAAGATGCCGTTTGTGGCCGTAAATTGCTCCGCTCTCTCTGAAGAGCTGTTTGAGTCGGAACTTTTCGGTCATGAGCGGGGCTCGTTTACCGGCGCAGTCAAGACCCACAAAGGCCGCTTTGAGCGGGCTGATAAAGGCACGCTTTTTCTCGATGAAATTGGTGATATGCCCCTGAAAACCCAGGCAAAAATCCTTCGGGTGCTGGAGGAGGGGAAATTTGAGCGGGTTGGAGGCGAGCAGGAATACCCGGTAGATGTCCGGATCATTGCGGCCACCAATGTCTCTCTGGAGCAGGCTGTGGCCGTGCGCCGGTTTCGGGCCGATCTCTATCACCGTCTGGCTGTATTCCGGATCCATGTGCCCCCCCTCCGGGACCGGCCCGGAGACATAGCCCTGCTTGTAGATCATTTCCTGAAAATCTTAAACCAACGGTATAACCGCCATGTTCTTCGCCTGACTCCTGAAGCTTTGAAAGTCCTGGCTGACTACCATTGGCCTGGAAATGTGAGAGAGCTGCGCAATGTATTGGAGCGGGTATATGTTGAGAGCCGCGGTATGGTTATTGGCCATAATTCCTTGAACGAATGGGTTCGGGAGCGGGATTACTTTGCCGCCGGAGAATGGAACCTCTACTTTCCGGAAAACCGGAAAGCTGCAAAACCAGCTATTATTGTGCCCCATGCCCCCTCTTCGAATTCCCGCCAGGTGGCCCTGCTTCCTTTCAAGCATGACACTCCTCCCCGCCTGGGAGATGAGCATTGGGGAACCCCACCATCAACTTCACTGCCGGCCCTTCCCTTTCCCGGCAACCCTGAGCTGCAACCTTACGAATTGCATTCTCACGGGGAGAATGCCAGACCTATAGATATCACTCCCACAAATCCATCCGCTGCTTTGACCAGACCACTCAAGGAGCTGAACAGGGAAACCGTGATCAATGCCATCCAAAATACCGCAGGCAATATCACCCGGGCAGCACGCCTTTTGGGAGTTCATAAAGCAACTCTTTACCGACATATGAAAAATTGGGGCTTGAGCAGGGAAGTCATTGGTATTCAGACTCAGGGGAATCGACCAGGGGGACCGGAAAATCCTTGACACATGAAGCTTACTAAGCAGGTTCATTAAAAAAACAAAAGAGCCCGCAAGATGACTCGCGGGCTCTTTTATATTGTATTCTTCCTATCATGCTTTGCAAAAAAAGCTAACGATTAGAGCAAAGCTCCATAGGTAGCACCATTCAGCAGAGACCAGGTTGAGTAAAAACTTGGGCTGCCATAAGAATAGTAGGGATAGCTAAAGCTTACATACGGTGACACAGCGCCGGGTGTAGTCAGATACGGGAAGGGGGTTACATAGGGAGAATAGGGATATCCGTATGAAGGAATCGTAATAGGTGTAGCCAAAGCAGCCAAAGAAGTAATATAAGCAGGATCATAGAATGGGCTAAAGGGTGCATATCCCAACAGGGTTGAAGACCCGGAGATGGGATTGCTGTATCCGTAGCTGGGATAATAAAGAGGATTGGTATAATACCATGATACTGGCAGCCACTGGGCATGAGCACTGACACCGATAAACAGAACTGTAGCCGCTACACACGCCATTATCACTCTCAAAAGCCATCCTTTATTCATAATAAACCTTCCTTTCTTCCATTATAACTCATGAATCTCTTAAAGCTCTCTCTTTAACTCTATCTTTAGATAACTGATAATTACTGAAAATTAATGATTACAACAATTGCTCAAATAACTTTATGAAAACTTCACCTCCTTTTTAATTTTTTTGTAATGTATCATAACATCACCTCCTAAATATTGCTTTTTATGAATTGAGGTTTGAATTTTTTGGATGAATAGAATCCCTTGTAATATATTTCCCATAAAAATACCCTTATCGACGGTAAACGTTTGCAATATCCATGCCATACCCCATTCCAGTGCATCCCCTCCTGATATCTCAGGGAAATATAAATTTTCCCGGTAAACTCATAGGGCTCAGCACTCTCCCTCCCTGGAGTTTGTCTTTCCACACGGCAGACCCCAGGTGATACCTGATATTAGTTGAATTATTAATTCCCTGCCATATGAATTTTGTTTCATATCCTTTCAGTCTGCTTTTAATTAACCGAATACAATCAAGCCGATAAAGAGCTAAGAAAGCAGTTACATAGGTATGCAACCAATTGCATACTCTACGGAAAAACATTGCTTATCATCCTCTATCTATCTCCATTCCTTTTTACGGCAGCCATGATAGATAGGGTTCTTTCATATCGACAATATATGCTTTGGTGGGATAGATTTGAAATCTATTTCCACCACACCTTCCCCAGAACAGCGTTGAGTTTAACCATTTTCCGGTCCTGAAGTCATAGCTCCTGATATCATACACCTTACCTGAAAGGTCCTTCAGCATGTGATAGGAATCATAGTTGGCTGTATCTGAAGCAATATTGCCGACAATGTTCTTGCCTCTTTGCAGATTAATCGCCAGTCTGTCCGATCCGGAAAATGCTGCCGCCCCTTGATAGTTGATTTTCTTCCCCGCCCTGGAATACAGGACATATCCTTCACCATTTGTAATCAGAAAGCTGGAAAGCTGATTCTCCCACTCCCCTTTTTCTGAATTATACCGAAGGATGTTGATAATACTCGGATCACCCGGTGGAGACCATTCAGTCAGAAGAGTATTGACCGTGTAAAGAGCAGGCCAGAGCGGGACCCTGGTCGGGAAGCTGAATAGATTGAGACCTTCTGATATATCCAGAGTGGTTTTCTCCATTTGCATTCCTGGATCCGCTTTCGGTAATGTCAAGTCAACTCCGGTCTTCCCCGCTTGAGTTAAAGTCAGATCGTACTCTTTGGGAAGATAATTGTTGTTGTATTCCCAGGCTAAAACCCGATAATTGCCGGGAGGTAAATCTTTAATTGTATACTTGCCGCTCGAATCGGTAGCAGTAGTATAATATTCAGCGACAAAAGACCATGCATTGTTCCCGGCAGGCTGGTAAAGGTAAATGAATATGTCGGATAAGGGGCTGCCATTCTCGCCGCTTATTTTACCCTCAATTTTAGCCCCCTCCATGTCCAGGGAAATATCTTTCCGCAATGAAGAGGAAGGAGTTGTATAATTGATAGTTATCGACTCGGCATCTGCCCTGTTAAAAGCATACGTCGTGGTATTTGAGGTGTAAAACCTTGGGACGTAAACTCTCTCAGGATCAAATGCCCTGATTTTGTAACTCCCCTCCGCCAGGCCGGTAAAACTGTATCGCCCGTTCGGATCGGTTATCACATTTTGCACGGCCTGGTAATTTTCAGAAGAATAAAGGTAAACCCATCCTCCGCGGACAATTTCTTTTCCTGCCCCCCTGGTTATAATTCCGTTGATAATTCCAAGCTGGCCATTCAGCTTGAAATCATAAGATGCGCTTGAGGTTGATAAAGGAAGAGTAATCCGGGCAGCTTTATCAGGGGTAAAGGCATTATTACTCGGATTATAAAATTCTGGCGGGTAGAGATGAGTCATTTCGTCAGTTGCCTTTAAAATATAGGTTCCCGTGGCTAACCCTTTCAAACAGTACATTCCGTTACTGTTAGTCAGAGCATAAATCCCACTGTCAAGCAACTCCCCGGAACTTCCTTCCACCTGGTAGGCTTGTATCTTAATGTATGGCAGAGGTGTCGATTCTGAGCCCTCTGCTGATACCTTCCCGCAAATGGTTTCACCGGGCTCATCCCACGTGAAATTTATTTGAATGGGATTAGCTGCCTGGTCTATTGTCACTATACTCGCTTCTTTATAAGAAGAGACGCCCTTGGGGGCATTTTCCTTATAATATTTTTTTAACATTTCCGGTGGCATTCTGGTATCGGTGACACTGATCTTATACTCTCCTTGAGGAATACCGGTAATTTTATATTCCAGAGTATTCGGATCGATCAACTCGGTAGTTGTATACATTAATTTGCCTGTCTTGGCGTCCGCCAGATCGACATGGATGTTATTCTTCAGGTTACTCCGCAGCTCCGTGGGAATACCGATGATCCGGCCTTGGATTATTCCTCCCTTTCTTAAGGAAAAATCATACGATGCCAGCACTTGACCAGGAGAGGTAATGACTATGTTGGGGTCAGCGTTATTCAGATCATAACTATCCTTATAAAAAACAGCAATATAATTCACACCGGGGACAGGCCCGGCAAAAAGGACATATTGACCTGCCGGGAGTCCGGTGATCTCATAAGTCCCATCCTCACCGCTTACGCCAATCCCGCTGGGGGCTGTGGCTACCGGGTAATTCACTAATGGACTGCTGGTTCCAACCCGAAGGGCCTGGACAGAAATCCGGGGTATCGGCTCATGGGATGCTGCATCCCGAATACAGCCGGTTATTCTTGCCCCGATTTCCAGCTCAAAATCAACGTGGGTCTCGTTCAGCTTCTGATCCGTTAACTGAATGGCAGTTGCCTGCGCGAAACTGGTCTTGCCTTGATAATATTGCCACAGATATTTACCACCAACCTCATCGACCGCCTGTATCTTGTAATCAATTGGAGGCAGTCCGACCAGCTTATATCTGCCATTAGGGTCAGTTTGGGCAAGAGGCTGGACGACTTTCATTTCATCACGGGCATCAATTGCTTTGATGACAATGCCATTAAGAGGCTTGCCCGCCTTATCCTTGACCGATCCCTCGATTGTTCCCGCCCGGCGGAAACGAAGGTCATAAACTGAGCCCTGGGTAATATTCCGTAAGACTATTTTGTCAGCATCGCTGACAAAATAATGGTTTTGGTAGACCGTGGGAGCATATTCGCCTCTTTGGTCGACTCCCAGCAAGATGCACTCGCCCCCGGAGCCTTTTGGTAATCCTCCCACAGAATAATTGGGGTCCAGACCACCGATGAAGTACTGAGGGGTATTCTTAAAGTAAGCAAAATCAAGTGTCCCACCGCTCTGATAATAACTGAGCCGGGTCATGAGCTCATCATAGGATCCGCTGTTGGGATCATAAAAGCACCAGCCCAGGGGGGTACTTGAAGCAGCATCCAGCAGATAGACTCTCGCTCCATGCTTTATCGGCTTTCCATCCGGGTCAAGCAGCGCCCCCTGAATGGAGTACCCCTCATTGAGAACGAAATTTTTGCCGGTAACATCAGAATTTTTTATTTCAATGAGATCAGCATCTGCCAGCAGATCAGTGCCTGTGCCCTCTTTGTAAAATTTTCGGATATATCCTTTGGGAGCACCATCCGCCAAAAGAAAATACTTGCCAGGAGAAAGGCCATAAATCGTATAGTTGACACCACTCACTCCACCAGTGCCGGTGCTTTTCCCATACCGGGCTACCGGAGTTCCATTCTCATTATAAACCTTTACCGTCACCCCTTCGATATACGTATTGCCTGATCCGGCCTTTTTTATGCTTCCTTCAATTTTATACCCTGTCTCAAGAGAAATAATCTTGGTTCCATAGGTTGCACTGCCGGTTGTATCAACGAAACTCTCGTCGGCAATAGCCTCTTCAGCAGTGCGGTGTCGGTTATAGAATTGGCTTTGGTAGTTTGCTTCTTTTATCTGGTAGGGACTTTGAATGCTGGAGCGTCCCACAAGGGGTTCAACCTTGATCAAATATTTCTTGCCCCTGGGAAGTTTGACACTTACGGGAGCGCCATTCGGAGGATTTAAGCTGCTCTTGGTATTGCATAAAGTCAAGCCGGCAAGAGGCCCAATCGTACGGCTGCTCTCGAGATACTCATAAATCTCAACCCAGACCAGGATGTCCCTGCTTGTTTCAGGTCCACTGAAATCAATAGTTAAAGAATAATCATCAGCCCATGCACAGCTCTCGTTACCAGCCAGCCAGCATCCTAGCAGGAATGCAGCGAACAAGGATAATATTATGACTGGGGCAAGTTTTTTCTGCATGCCGTTTCCTCCCCTCGTGGTGAAAGCCTAACTTTGAAAAAATTATTTCATCAATAGTCGTCTTTACTCAAAAGTATAAAAACCTGGCAGATCAAGATGCAATATTCATACCAAAGGCTTTACAATATTCATTGAAAGTGACCATTCCCCCTGAAATTTTTTAGTACTCTTGACAATGACAGGTGTTCTGACAATATGTTGACGATTTGAGTTATGAAAACATTACGCTTTTATCAAAAATTTCCCCCTTCAATCACAGCAGATCTGTAAGCCGAATTCTGTCCCTCAACCGAGCGTTGAGGGGATGATCATTAATCTCAAGATGCCTGTCACCAGGCACCTTATGCGACCTACCCGAAAGCGCTGAGAGGGCTGCTCAGATATGCTTTCCTATTTGGTCTTGCTCCAGGTGGGGTTTACCGTACCTTCAAAGTCACCTTTGAAGTGGTGAGCTCTTACCTCCCCATTTCACCCTTATCCTGTTCAGCCTCTGGCTCAACAAGACGGTATATTTTCTGTGGCACTTTCCTTGGGGTCACCCCCACTTCGCGTTACGAAGCACCCTGCCCCGGGAGTTCGGACTTTCCTCTGGGTTTCAAAAAATATGCTGAAACAGCCAGCGATCATCCAATCTACTGCAATTGAAGGGAAATATCACTTGTAGATCTCTTAGCTGACAGCCTCCGGTTCTTTCTCTTCTTGATAATAGAGGATACGGTGGCAATGAGGACAAAAATAAATCTGAACGTTCTGTTTGACTTCCTGAAAGAGCTGCGGCATGAGACTCATAAAGCATCCCTGACAGGAGCCATCCCTGACAGAAACTACTGCCAGCCCATTCCTGCTTTTCCTGACCTTATCGTATTGCTTCAACAACTCACCGGAAATTTCCTTCCGTAATGCTTCCTTTCGGGACTCAAAGGCGTGCTTTTGCTCTTGAAGCAGCGCCATCTCCTGCTCTTTCTCTCTTCGCTGCTCGATATACCGCTTCTGACTTTTTTCCATCTCAAGACTTATTTCCCTGATGCACTGCGCTGCGGATTCGCTGTCTTCGATCATCTGCAGGATTTCCTCTTCCAAATGAGAGATATCCTGCTTGCCATTTTCGATTTCGTGTAGCAGCGCCTGATATTCACGGTTTGTCTTGACCGAAAGAAGCTGATCCTTCAATTTTGCCAGGACGCTCTCCTTTGATTCCAGGTCTCTTTCCTTCTTTCTTCTGTTTTTCTCGATGCCATCGGCAGCCTGTACTTTGGCCTCGTAGATACGCTTCTGATCGTCATTTTCCTTTTGCAGATCGTTAATTTGCAAAGGGATCTCGGCCTCTCTCTTTTCCAGTCTTTGAATTTGCAGGTCAACCCCCTGCAAATCAATGAGTAGCCCTAACTGTTTGTCCAATATCTGCTCCTCATTCTCCTTAACAAATTGATATTATACCATAAAAATTTTACCAAATCAAATTTCCAGTCTTTTAATTCTCATCCCCTGGATCAATTGACCGGCAGCTTTACCCAAAAAAAAAGTGCACAGTTCCTTGTGCACTTTTTTTCACCGTTGTTGGATACTTCTCATGATATTCACAATATTCAGAACCTGTCAGATTTCCCAATAAAAAATTTCACGTGGGCCCACCTGGGTTCGAACCAGGGACCTACCGGTTATGAGCCGGTGGCTCTACCAGCTGAGCTATGGGCCCGCCAAAATCCAGGTATTACAAGATATCAGGTATAGAAGCTCTTGAGCACCTTACTTCTGCTCGGATGTCTCAACTTTCTGAGTGCCTTGGCTTCAATCTGCCGAATTCTCTCCCGGGTAACATCAAAATCCTGCCCTACCTCTTCCAGAGTATGCTCGCATGACTCACCAATTCCAAATCGCTTTCTTAAGACTTTTTCTTCCCGGTAATTCAAAGTTTCCAGTATCCGGTTGGTCTGCTCGCTCAAATCAATACTGATAACTGCATCCAGGGGGGATTCGGCCTTTTTATCCTCAATAAAATCACCAAGGTGACTGTCCTCTTCCTCACCGATAGGAGTCTCCAGAGATATCGGCTCCTGCGCTATTTTTAAAACTTTCCGAACCTTATCAACTTCCAGATCCATTCTCTCGGCAATTTCTTCAGGAGTCGGCTCTCTGCCCACTTCCTGAACCAGAGACCGCGAGGTTCTGATCAGCTTGTTAATCGTTTCGATCATATGGACCGGAATCCTGATGGTTCTGGCCTGATCTGCAATTGCCCTGGTGATCGATTGGCGGATCCACCAGGTTGCATAGGTACTGAACTTATACCCCCGCTTGTACTCGAACTTATCCACCGCCTTCATGAGACCAATATTGCCCTCTTGAATCAGGTCTAAAAACTGTAACCCTCGATTGGTATATTTCTTGGCAATACTGACCACCAGTCTCAAGTTTGCCTCAACCAATTCTCGTTTGGCCTTTTCCGCTTCCCCTTCTCCTTCCTTGACCTCTCTGACGATCTGGCGCAGTTCCTCGGCACTCAGCCCGGCCTCCTGCTCCGCACGCTTGACTTTCCGGTAGGTATTACTCAAACCTCTTTCATAGTGAACAAGGTCCTCTTCAGAAAGAGAGGAAGAAATGTCCGCAAGCAGTCTGCTGCGCTGTTTTATTGCCTTGCGCAATTCCAGATAACTGATGCCGATTTCCTTTTCAACCAGATGCATTTCTTTGACTGCATTGTCAATCTGATCGAGGAATACCCTGATCTTTTCAACTATCTTATTGATCTGCCGGGAATCCAGGGGAATCATTCTTATTAATTTGACAATCTGGGCTTGTTTTTTTTGAACGAGCTTACTGATCATTTTTTTCTGGATACTGTCTATATCCCTCTTGCCTGCTTCCAGTTGAAGGGCATGTGTTTCCATCTCCAGTTTCTCAATCGCCTCGACCATCTTGATAAAGTTACCCGCCGCTTCCGCCTCAGCATCCTCAAAGTGCAAGCTTTCTTCACTGTCAATCGACTGGATGTCCCGGGGAATGTTTTTCCCTTCCACCATCCGGTTCTTGAGATCGATGATCTCCCGATAGGCGACAGGAGTCCTGGTAATGGCTTTCAGCATCCTCTGCTTTCCCTGCTCTATCCTTTTGGCAATCCGGACCTCGTCCTCCCGCGTTAAAAGAGGCACGGTTCCCATCTCCCGGAGATACAGCCGGACCGGATCATCCGTTCTGCCTACATACGAACCGGCAACCTCCTCATCCAATTCCGTAAGCCCCAGATCGCCGATCTTCTCTTCAGGTTCAAGCTTTTCCTCGGAATACTTGTTCTTTTCCGTATCATCGATAATATTAATGTCCATCTCATTGAACATGATAAATATATCATCAATTTCTCCCGACGATACAACATCATCGGGCAGAAAATCATTCACCTCTTCATACGTCAGGTAACCCTTTTCCTTGCCAATGGAAATCAGTTGTTTCACCTGATCCACCTTTACTTCGTTAGACATTTTCTCTCCTTTCTTCTAGCCCATTATATAATCATCTACATAAAAATGGCAAGAAAAATAGTTTATATCCCGTTGAAAATATTTTATAATGAGCGATCATCCTATGATAATCTTTTTCTTGATTTCTGAATATTCTTTCAATAACATATTGATTTTCGGATCATTCTGTGGCTTTGCCTGTATCTCATCGTGCAAAGACTGCAATTTTCTTACCAATTCACGGCTTTTTATCTTGGCCACACAATCATGAAATATTTTATTAATGTCTTCATGCTGAGCTTCCTCAAAAAGGAAGCCGGATACTGCTCCTTTTAACTTTTCGTCTTTGAGAGATAATATCAGTTCTTCCGGACTGAGCTTCCCTCGCTCCCGCCAGAGAGAAAAAACCGCCTGAGCGATGTCTTTCATTGATTCCGATTGAAAATCATGATCACTAATAGATTGCGCAACAACATCCTCCATTGATACATTTCCCCGGCAGATGAGGCCCATCAGCATTCGCTCCGCCACCTGAATTGCATCAAGGACAGAGGGGTTTCCCCGACTGCCCGGATCCGTTGCAGGAAAAGGTGCCTCTTTTCTCCCGCTCCTGAACGGCACAGGTGTTTTATCGCCTCTGAAAGACATCTGCTGTGCTTGCCGGATATTTCGCTGCAATCCCTCAAAAAGCGTCTCCTCATGAATGTCGAGACGTTTTGCAATCTGTTTTACATATTCCATTCGAACCAACGGGTCAAAAACTTTGGATAAAATTACTAAAATCTCTTTGGTGGCCTTTATTTTTCCCTCAACAGTTGAAATGCCGCTCCGTTGGATGGATTGATTAATCAGAAATTCGATAGCCGGACTACTCTGGTCAATCCTTGCTCCAAGCTCCTGCGGGCCATATTGCCGGATAAAGCTGTCCGGGTCATGGCCGGAAGGAAGCGTAACCACCCGGACATCGATATTATGCTGCTGAAAAATTTCGAGCCCGCGTAACATGGCTGATATTCCCGCCTGATCGGCATCGTATAAAAAAACGACCTTATCCGTATATCGTTTCAGCAGCTTTACCTGTCCCTGGGTCAGCGCTGTCCCCAGAGTGGCCACAGTATTTTTGAAGCCCCCCTGATACAGGGAGAGGAAATCCAGATACCCCTCAACCACAATAGCCAGGCCACATTTTCTCATGAACTGTTTAGCCTGGAAAAGTCCATATAAACTGTTACTTTTGCTATAAACTGACGTCTCGGACGAATTCAGATATTTTGGCCCGAAGGCTCCCTCATCAATCTTTCGCCCCCCGAAGGCTATAATTTTTCCATCATGGCTGTAGATGGGAAACGTTATCCGGCCCCGAAACCGGTCGTATCCTTCTTTCCCTTCCTGACGAATGGATACCAGTCCCGCTTCAATCGCCTGACCTGCTGAAATATTCTTCTTCTGTAAGTAAGAAATAAGGTCTTTCCCCGAATCTTTACTATAACCCAGGCAGAACTCCTCTATCGTCTGCGAAGTTACCTGCCGGGAAGCCAGATATTTCCGGGCAGTCCTTCCCACCGGTGAGCTTATGAGCAGTTCATGATAATACCGGGCAGCAAGTTCATTAACCTGGAGAATCAGCCCTTTTTCTTTATTTTCCCTGTCATTAACAATAAGACCGCTTATTTCAGGAAGCGTTATGCCCTGTCGTTGTGCGAGATATTCAACCGCCTCGATAAATGAGCAGTTTTCAAATTTCATTAAAAATGATAGAATATTCCCTCCAGCACCGCAACCAAAACAGTAAAAAAGCTGCTTCGCCGGGCTGACAGTAAAAGAAGGGGTTTTTTCCTGGTGGAAGGGGCACAGGCCGGTGAACTCTTTCCCTGCTTTGGAAAGGGGCACAAATTCTGAAATAACTTCTATAATATCAATGCCCTGGATTACCCGATATACCGTTTCCTGGGATAGATGCTTCAAGTAATACCTCATGAAAAGCTCATAGTTGTTACCGGGGAAAATATTCTGATAATTTATTTTTGGTGTAACATTCTGATCCTTAATGAGGATCTTTTATGCGCTCATTATCGGCAATACCAGCTTCTGTTTCCCTAAAATCACGTTCAGGTATATCCCGGGATAGACACAGGGGGAGAGCTTAGCAGGCAGGTAAGAATCTTCTCCTCAATAGAGCAAGTCCCAATCTTGCTCTCTCAAGATGGTCAGTCCACAAAGCTTTATCAGAGTCCGGAGCAGGTTGTCAGGAGTACAGCTTGAAATTCCTTTCCGTTAAGCTTTATTTGCCCTCATCATTCTCGATTCTCTTCTTCCTAGATTCTCTTCTTCATAAATCAAGAAACAAGATAACTACCGGGTAGATCTCAGCACACTACCTGTTTTCCTTCAGACTAACCGAGGTTATATAGTAATACAGGAAATAATAATCGCCGGCGGCATTTGAAAAAAAAAGATTCGGGATGGTATTGCATCCCGAATCACCCGTGTCTAAATTTCCGCCCTGCGAGAATCATATTCTCTTCTTTTGCGCTTTCTTTCGCGCAGCAATAGCTTTTCTTTTCCTTCTGGCGCTCGGCTTCTCGTAATGCTCTCTCCGCCGAAACTCAGTTAAGACTCCAGACTTTTCACATTGCTTCTTGAACCTGCGCAAAGCACTTTCAAAGGATTCGTCTTCCCTTATCTTTACAACTGGCAATCATTTTCCCTCCCTCCGGAACAGTATATTTATATCTCTCGTTCAAGTTATATACACTCGTCTAAAATAGATAGTATAGCTACGGTAACAGGAAATGTCAAGTATAATTTTGAACTTCAGAGCCAGTGTCTGAAGTATAGTATAGCGCCATTGGTGGGAAAAAAGCAAATAATTATTTTGCAGGGAGGTGTGTTAAAGCGTATTACGTGTTGAGATAGCATTGGTACCTTTGAGTATAACGTTACCAAATTAGTAACGTTATCAGATTGTTAACGTTACTAAACAGCAAACGTTACTGATATGCGCCGCAAGGATAACTCAAAAATTAATCAATTTCTTAAACACTCCAGCTTCTCCTGAAAATCACGGTATATATTCTCGATTTCCTCAGAAGGGATGCCCTTCTCCCGGTAGAGAACGAGGGGAGGAAGAATCCGCAACCCGACCTGGCGGTTTTTATATGCCTCGATTAAGAAGTGCCGAGATTCTGCCCAAGAGTAGGGATAGAGTAATTGCAGGGTTTTTGGCTCAAGACGATGCTTCTTGAGAAGAGGTAACAATTCGGCCAGCCTGAAGGAGGGCAGAACAAAATAGGCACGTCCCCCATTCTTCAGTAAAATACCGGCTACGGAAATGAAGGACTCAAGGGAAGCGAAAACTTCATGCCGTGCCCCGGCCCGGCAGGGGTTGGGATTGATCCGCCCCGAATGTGCAGGGCGGTAGGGAGGATTGGAGATGACCGCATTCAGGGAACCTGGCTGTAATAGCCGGGGGAGGTTGTGCAGGTCCTCATGCAAAACTTTCATCCGGCGAGATACTCCGTTGATAATGCTGTTTCGCAGGGCCTGGTCTGCTAAATGATCCTGAATCTCGACAGCACAAAACATCGATTCAGGATAAAGCTTAGTCAGCAGCAGGGTGATAATGCCGTTTCCGGCACCGAGATCTATAGCCTGCTCATGCCTTTTAATTCTGGCAAAATGAGCCAGCAAAACCGAATCCACAGAGAAGCGGTAACCGGAACGGCCTTGAATAATGGATATTTTCTGGCCAAATAATGTGTCTACGGTTTCATCTTTCATCACCAGAGCATTCTGGGGCAGGTCCATCGATGGTTCCTTATGGTAACATATTCCAGGTACAAGATATTGTACCATTCCTGATTCGTGATGAAAACCCTCTCATCAGCTTGACAAGAAAGTAGTTTATTTATATTATCTTGGAGAAGCGAAGCTTGGAACCTTATCAAGGAGAGGGAAGAACTCTTGGTACTTGCAGTTATCGACGGGCATGGCGGTGGTATTGGGAGCTATATTATCAAGCGGCTGCGAGAAGAGGATGAGTTAAATAACCTTGAGGTCATCGCCCTGGGGACCAATTCTCTGGCCACTTCGGCCATGATGAAAGCCCGTGCAAACCGCGGAGCTTCCGGAGAAAATGCCATTGTGTTTGTTGTGCAGCAGGTCAATATCATTACCGGATCATTTACCATTGTCATGGCCAATTCAATGCTGGGAGAACTAACCCCCAAAATGGCCGAAGCCATTGCCAGCAGCAACGCTTTAAAGCTCCTGCTGCCTCTGCCGGTAGAGAAAGTCTCCATGATCGGTTATCAATACGAGCCTCTGCCTCACCTCACTGATAAACTGGTACAGAAAATTAAAGAACTGGTAGCCACCGAAGGCAAGAAGGAGATAAGAGAAAGCCGTGTGTGAAGCAAACGCCTATATCGATCACGAAGGGAAAGAAGAACTTTATATGGAATCGGTGGATGTCATTAAGCCGGAAGCGGAAAACAAGCTTTTGATCATGAACATTTTCGGTGATCAGAAAATTTTACAGGGAAGAATTAAAAGGATATCTCTGCTTAATCATAAGATTCTGCTGGAAAGAATTAAATAGCGAAAAAAACGGATCACCCTCCATGAATCCCCTTTTGGTCTGTGGTGTCCTCCTTTTGTATTTTCAATAAAAACTCTCCAGGAGAAGCAAAAAATCCACCACTTCACTATGCCCGCTGAGACAATACCCGGCAGAGGTCGTATTCTTTCGTCCGACCAGTATCCCGATCCCTTTTCCCCTGATGGCCCGAAAGGCATCCTCATCCGCATTGTCAGCGCCCAAATAAATGGTCAGCGGGTGCGCCTTCCGGGAGGATACCAGGTTTTCAAACATCTTAACAACCCTTCCCTTGTCCCAATTGACAACCGGAAGAATCTCCAGACCATCTTTCCCTTCCACAAGGCGGAGCGTCCCTGAGCTCAAAAAGGGCTGAATAACCGCACCGATTCTCTCTCTCACCACTTCTTTCTGATTGTTGTCCGCCTGTTGATAGCCAAGGGAGAGAGAAAATCCATTGTCTTCGACTGAAATTTCGCCAAGGTCGCAGAACCGCTCCTGCAGGGATGCCTTCATGGATTGAAGCTCAGCAGCACACTGGGCACAGGCCGGATGGATAAATTCCATTTCCGGCCCCCGAATCTCCAATCCGGAATTTCCCGAATAGTACATGCCATTGATCCTGACCAGATTTTGAAGGCTGCTTAATTTAAGGCTGCTGATGATACCGGTAGTCACACTTGACTTGGATCGGAGAGAAATGAGAAGCTCACGAAGATTATAATCCAGATTCGGGGGAGATGGTGGAGCGGGAACCAGAATACCTTCATAATTCATCAAAAGAAGCACCGGCCTGCTTCGTAATTCTTTTTTAATCCTCGGCCATTCCGCAATCGGATCTTTTATACTGTACATCAAGCCCTCGGACTTTCCTGCCGTGCAATTCAATTCCTGACATTTCATTGATATTGTTTATTGGTTGATTGGTTTGTTTGTTCGTTTGTTTGTTTGTTTCAATCCTCACCTGCCCGTCAGAGAGGGCAGGAGCCCCATGGTTGATTACTTATTGCGTTGCAGCGATAACAAAACCATGAAACCCGGCTTTCTCACTCAGGCTTTGAAGCTGCCGTTCAGCTTCCAGACGATCAGAAAATCCGCCGATCCTGATCCGATACCAGGAGGTGTTTCTATCCTCGGAATCCCCGGTGGTCAGATATGCTGAATATCCTCTGGCCCGTAACGACTGCATTATCTTTTCCGCTTCGTTTCGCATCCTGAGAGCTGCAACCTGAATAGTATACCTGCCGCCGCTTTGAGAGGCTTGCGCAATACCAGGGGATAAATGGATTTTGCGAGCTCGTCCCATATCCATCTTGATATCCGGCAGGGTGTGAAAGAAGGTAAACTGATCCTGGCTGTTTGCCGCCTTGACCTGGGATTCCAGTTCCTTGACACTATCCTGAATGGCAAGCTTTTCTCTCAGGTGAATCATCGTCCCCAGGATAGCGAAAAGGATAAGCAGCAGGCCAGCCAGCCAAACCGTTCGACCGGCGGTAAAAGTTGTGCGGGCGGCCAAAGATTGACGGCCACCAGGTCGTCCCCTGGCAGGATTTTCCTGCTTCTGAATGAATTCACCTTGAGTTTGCATGCTCATGACTACATCGCCGTTGGTGTTGAAATACCCAGCAACTTCAGCCCATCGGCAATGACAATCCGGATTGCCGAAACAAGGACGATGCGGGCAGATGAGAGACGGGAATCTTCCGAGATTACCCGATAAAGATTATAGTATTTATGGAACAGGGTAGCAAGCTCAATCAGATAGAAAGTAAGCCGGTGAGGCTCAAGCGCTTCGGCGGCTTCGGTCAGGACCTGTGGATAGAGGGAGAGCTTCTGAATCAGTTGAATCTCTTCCGCATTCTGAAGCAGGGACAGGTCCGGCTCAGGAAGGAGAAGTCCTCTTTTTTCAATTTCCCGGAAAATGCTGCATACCCTCGCATGGGCATACTGGGTGTAGTAGACCGGGTTCTCACTGGATTGCTTTTTGGCCAGATCAAGGTCGAAATCAAGATGGGTATCAAACCTTCGCAGGAGAAAGAAAAACCTGGCCGCATCTACCCCGACCTCCTCAATGACCTCCGAGAGTGTGGTAAAGGTGGCCTTGCGGGTAGACATGTTAACCGGCGTCTCTCCCCGCATCAGCCTGACCAGTTGGACCAAGAGGATCGATACTCTCTCCTCCGGTACCGAGAATGCCCTGGCAACAGCCCGAATACGGTTGACATACCCGTGGTGGTCCGCACCCCAGATATCAATCAGCCGGGCATATTTCCTTTGAAACTTGTTCCGGTGGTAGGCGATGTCAGAAGCATAGTAGGTCGGCTCACCAGAGGAGCGGATCACTACCCGGTCCTTTTCATCCCCCACGCTTGAGGTCTTCATCCAGAGCGCGCCATCCTGCTCGTAAACCCATCCCTTGTTCCGGAGATACTTTATGGCTTTTTCCACTGACCCGGTATCATACAGGCTCCTCTCACTGAACCACTGATCGAACTGGACGCGGGAAAGGACCAGGTCATCCTGAATCTGCCGCAGGATTATATCAGCGGCGATCCTGGTCAGGAGGGGAACAGCCTCCTTCTCGGGCATCGACAATAAGCTGTCTCCCTTCTCCCTGATAAGATCGCGGGCGATATCCCGGATGTACTCACCCTGATAGCCATCAGCGAGAAAAGGAACATCTTTTCCCATCTCCTGATAGTAGCGCAGCAGAACCGATTTCCCAAGAATTTCCATCTGCCTTCCGGCATCATTAATGTAATACTCTCTGGTTACCCGGTAGCCGACCTTTTCAAGTATCCGGGCCAGAGTGTCCCCGACTACTGCGCACCGGCCATGCCCCACGTGCAGAGGGCCGGTTGGGTTGGCACTGACAAATTCAATATTTACCTTCCGTCCCCTTCCGACTGCCGGTGAGCAAAACTCTTTCGGCTTGGCCTGAATCTGCCGCAGGATTTGATGCCAGAACTGCGGTTTCAGGAAAAGATTAATGAACCCGCTTCCGGCAATCTCAACCTTGTCCACAACCTTTGGCCAGGCCGGGATGTTCTGGATAATGATTTCGGCCAGCTTGCGGGGTGGCATTTTAGCTGCCGGAGCAAGCAGAAAGGCAATATTGGTCGTCAGGTCACCGAATTTTTTCTCTTTCGGGATTTCAAAATAGATTTTTGGCCAGGAGATCTCCTGGGGAATCAATCCTTTTTCGACTGAAGATTTAAGGCCATTTACGATGCTTTTGGATAAAATTTTTTTCATTGCTGAACAGTGAACAAAAGGGCACCCTTTTTACCAGGGTGCCCTTAGTATGGAATATCGAATTGAATGATGGGTTATCTTCACCCACTCGTGCAGGAAAGCCTGCTGGCTGATAGAGATAACCTCGGGTTATCTTACGAGGATAAAGACTCTTCCTCTTTCTCCTCCCGGCCAGGAGAGGAAGCCGGAGCATCATTTCCTGATGATCCGCCGGTGGCATGAGCATTCTGGTTTTTCTGCCGCTTCCGATACTCTTCCAGCTCAGCACTGTGGGCTGATTCCTCATATCCCCTGATGCTGAGGCCGATCTTTCTGGCTTCGATATCGGTCCGGATAATTTTAACCACGATCTCATCGCCTACAGACAGAACCTGCTTGGGATTGCTGATCGATTCATCTCCCATCTCACTCACGTGGATGAAGCCATCGACGCCTCCTTCCAGTTCAGCCACTGCACCCGTATCGGTCAGCCGCAAAACCTTGCAGGGAACGATGCTGCCTACCGGATATTTTTCCTCCACTTTGGACCAGGGATCGGGCTGCAACTGTTTGATGCCGAGCGAAAGCCGCTCATTCTGGGTATCGATGCTCAAAATCACGGCATCAATCTTCTCTCCCTTTTTCAGAACCTCGGAAGGATGCTTGACCCGCTGGGTCCAGGAAATATCGGAGATATGGACCAGGCCATCGACCCCTTCCTCAAGCTCAATGAAGGCACCAAAATCAGTTATATTCCGGACCCGTCCGGTAATTTTCGATCCGACCTGGTACTTGCTTTCGATGATCAGCCAGGGATTGGGTTCGGTCTGCTTCATGCCCAGGGAGATTCGCTTATTCTCCTTGTCAACATCCAGAACGATCACCTCGACGATTTCACCGATAGCTACCACGCGGGAAGGATGCCGGATTTTCCGGGTCCAGGACATTTCGGAAACATGGATCAGACCCTCGACTCCTTCTTCCAGCTCGACAAAAGCACCGTAATCGGTCAGGCTGACAACTTTTCCGCGCACGCGGCTGCCGATAACGTACTTTTCATCCACCCTCTCCCACGGATCAGGGGTTTTTTGCTTCAGGCCGAGAGAGATTCGCTCATTGGCCTGATCAAATTTCAAAACCATGACCTCCACTTCATCACCGACCACGAATAATTCCGAAGGATGGCGGACCCTCCCCCAGGACATGTCGGTCACGTGCAGCAGGCCATCGATGCCGCCCAGGTCAATAAAAGCTCCGTATTCAGTGATATTTTTGACAATTCCTTTGACCAGCTTGCCTTCCTCGATGGTTTCCAGGGCAACTTTTCTCTTTTTGTCCCGCTCCTCTTCCAGGAGGGATCTGCGGGATAAGACGATATTGCCGCGCTTTTTATTTAATTTGATGATTTTCATCTTCAGGACTTTACCGATCAGACCATCGAGATCCCTGATCGGCTTGATGTCGATCTGCGAGCCGGGTAAAAATCCGAGAATCCCGATATCGACCGTCAATCCGCCCTTAATCCGTTTGATGACTCTTCCCTCGATTGTCTCTCCATTTTCATAGATCTTCATCAGGTCATCCCAGATCTTGATCTTATCGGCCTTCTCTTTGGACAAGACAATCAAATCATCACTATCTTCCATAGTTTCAAGGAAGACATCCACCACATCACCGACTTTGACGTTCAGCTCTCCGGCAGGAGTCCGGAATTCCCGCAGCGCAATGGTCCCTTCGGACTTATACCCGATATCAACCAGGACTTCCTCGTCCATGATCCGAAGTATCGTCCCTTTGACCACCTCGCCCTCTTCGATATGCCGGAGACTCTCGGTATACAACCGCTCAAGCTCCTCTTCCCCCATGGATTCTTCCTCATCGAGGTCATCCTTATAGGTATCTTCGAGCTCGGACACCATTTTCCCCTGGCCTGCGGCGGAAGAGGAGCGTTTCTCTTCCTTTGAGCTTGTCAGCGTTTGCTGTGGATTGTGGCTGCTTTTCTTTTCCAAAATCGCATCCTCCTCGGACAGGAGAATGTCTTTTGGATCGTTGTTAATGGTCATTAGTCATTAAACCCCCTAAAAAGTATAATGAATCAGAATATCGCTACTCTGATTGTGCGCTTTTATAAGCGTACAGATAAGTATATCACACTTTTGCTTCATTCACAAGCAAATAATCTCATGAGGTAATCAGATACCAATTTTCCGGGCCATGATGTCTCCAACCTCTTCAATGCTCCGGTGAGTGGAATCGATTACAATCGCATCCTCAGTCTTAACCAGTGGAGCGAGCTGCCGACTCCGGTCGTTCCGGTCGCGCTCGGCTAAATCCGCCATGACTTCCGGGAAGCTCACCTCCATGCCCCTTGACCGCAACTCTTCAAACCGCCGCCGGGCACGCTCCTCCAGGCTGGCGTCCAGGAAAAATTTCTTATCCGCATCGGGAAAGACAAAGCTTCCGATGTCCCGGCCATCCATAACCACAGCCCCCTGCCGACCGATTTGCCGCTGAATCTCAACCATGGCCAGTCTTACCCCGGGGAGAGCCGAAATCCTTGAAGCCATCATGCCAACCTGCTGGGTCCGGATCAGGGAAGTGACATCCTCGGCGTTCCAAAATACCCGCAGGTTCAAGCAGCAGTCACTCCCTTTGCACTCCTCGCCAGACACATTGTGCAGGGAAATGCTGTTGTGATGGAGAAGATCGGTTAATGATGCCTCGTCATCATCGGCAATGCCTGCCTGAATTGCCTTCAAGGCCAGCGCCCGGTACATGGCCCCGGTGTCGATGTAGGTGTAATTATACCGCCTGGCCAGTAACTTTCCCACGGTGCTTTTACCGGCAGCCGAAGGGCCGTCAATGGCAATGATTAATCCTTTTTTTCCTGCCTGCTCCAATGCCTGCCCTTACCTGTTGTCTGAATATGACTCTCGATCCGAAGGTGGTGTGTTTTGATAAAGGTTTATTTTAACAGGCCCATTGGTCGATTGTCAACTGGTTTTCCAGGCCACCCGGATATTCCCCATCCTGGATGGGAGCCCCCCTATTCTCCTCCCCCCCTTGAGGGGCAACAGTATTAAGTTAAGAGATCGTAGAGTTCATACCCAGAGCCCAGGGGAGCGTTTTTCTCCCTCTCCCCTCTGGGGAGAGGGTTGGGGTGAGGGGCGTTAGTGGTAGGGGAGTTCTTTCGTACTTTGGTGCAGACTTTTCAATGTGCATTTTGACTACAGGATAAGATATAATAGATATTGTGAACCGTCTTATATGAGGATATGTGATACCGTATTCTCCTCAATGATCAAATAGAAAATCGGGCGAGAGAATTAAGCAGATCGGGCATAAGGCCATTGGATGCATTACATTTAGCCTCAGCAGAAGAGGCAGAAGCAGATTATTTTTGTACTTGTGATGACAAATTTCTCAATAGGACGAAGACTATCCAGGGCATTAAGACAAGGGTAGTTTCACCTGTTGAATTGATAGAGGAGATCGAGAAATGGTAACAGGAACAGTACCATTGTCTGAAATAACGAGAGAGGCGATCAGGGTGTTGTGTAAGGAAATAGGACTAGTGAATACTGTTCGTTTTATAAACCAATTTACAACTGGCTATGGCAACTACACCGAAGAGAGGGAGCAACTGTTTGCAGATATGACCCTGGATGATATTGTATCTGAAATAAAAAGAAGGCGGTAATTTTATGAAAGATGCACCTTATTCAACACGAATTCTTCAATTTTACTTGCGGCTTCAAGAGCCTCTTGAGCATCTTCCTGGCAGATACTCTCAAAGGGCAGATCACCTGGATAGCGAGCTTCGGTAATGTACTCATTGAATAGCCCGCACTCTTCCCTGAGATTTTGGAATTCCGGTTCAAAATCCATACAAAAGGCCAACAGCTCTTCCAGGTCGTGAGTTTTCTTAAGCTCCCATCCGTTCCATATTAAAAATGCTTTCAAGTACTTCTCTGCACTCCCCCGACACAGAAAGCAGACTGTATGGCAGGGTGCAAAATCCTCTTTCATCCCTGAGCGTGCAAGAGCGAGATTTTCCCGGGCAAATTTCAGCCAGGAATCGACCAGTTTTATCTCTTCCTCACTCCTGGCCATAGGCAGCCTACTCTTTCTCATAGACTACCTTACCATCCTTAAAGATGTGATAAAGATAAAATGGGTTTTTCGCCCGGAAATTCCATTCAACTTCTTCAGGCTTTCGCACGATTATATCAATCGGGAACCGCCTTCCCCAGAGCAGAGCATCTACTTTCCGTCTCATGATCCGGCTGGATTCTTGACTTTTTTTGATGATGAATAAATCAAGGTCACTCTCCCGGTTAAAATCACCTCTGGCATATGAGCCAAAGAGGATGATTTTCTCCGGCTGAATCTCCCGGACAATTTTTTGGACAATGTAGTCTATTAATTCGGGAGTTATCTTTTCTATATTTAATTTTTGGTCTATGGACATTTCTCTTTACCGCCCCCTACAATCCCCGTAATTATAAGCACTTGAGAGGTTGCCATAAGTTAGTTAACTCTCCCCCTCCACGATCGAGGTTCCCGATGAAGATGCATGACGGCTATAACGAGAATGGTATTACCTCGTATCTGATAGATAATCCCGTATGGAAACCTTTTAGTCCTGCAACGGCGGGTTCTCTGGGAAATCAATGACCACGCTTCAGGATATTGAATGATTCTTTCGATGGTTTCTTTAACTTCCTCAGCGAATTCAAAGCCAAGCCCTTCTTTTTGTGCATTATAATAACCAACGGCTTCGATAAGTTCTGCTTGGGCAGGTTTAAGAAATTCAACGTCCATTATATCTTCTTCTTAATAATCTTATCAATCTCATCAAAAACTTCCTGAGAAGAGACCGTTTCGATTTCCCCCCGTTCAAATGCGTCGAGACGGTCCTCGGCTTCCTGTGCCCATAACTCATCTATTCTTTGGCGAGAAGGCGAATCGAGACTGGATAAAAGTTTATCAATTAACTCGGCTCTTTCTCCAGGCGGAAGAGATAAAGCTTCTTCGAGAACCTGGGCACCTCTTTTTAACATGATGATTGCTCCTCCTTAAAAGAGAATTACAGCAGCAATAGTTACCTTATATTTTATCCCTTTTAAGCCAATTATACAAATCGGTTTGAATCTATCCAGCCAATTCAGCTCATATCCCGTTCATTGTAAACGGATTGGATCTCCTCTGCGTGGATGCAGAGATAATTCAAGACCTGACGGCGGGTACTATTCACCCGGAACTAACCGCAAGGGAGCAGGTGCCTGCTCTTCCTCGCCCGGTGAGGTCGGTGCAGGAAATAAGTTTGTTATCACGTCATTTCGCCCGTTTTTACCCCGGGAGCTTGGGTTCTGGCTTCTGACCCAATGGCTTACCGGCGGCCATTTTACCTTGCACCGGATTCTGGCGGGAGAGCAAAAGGCGCCTTGCAGGCAAAAGCAGAAGCCGGGCTGCAGGCAGCGGCATGAGCCCGCAGGCGGGCAAGAATAAGTGCCTGGCCTTTAGACTTACCGGATGGTCCGGCAGCCTGATTCCGAGAGGGTATGGAGGATTTTCCTTGACCCGATGGATCAATCACCTATTTGGCATATTAAAAATCCCTCTCTTTCCCTGGTCTGGGACATCAGCAAGGAGAAGATCTTAAAAATGTGAATACAAATGTTCCCAGCTTGCATGGGAGCATCCCAAATTCTCCTCCCCCTTGAGGTTCAAGGGAGGACAGTTTTAGTTTACCGGAATCAGTCCCCTGTTTTACACCATAAGGGGGCAAATGCACCTAATAATATCTTCAACTCCCATTGTTTCCATATCAAAAATGCTTTCAAGTACTTCTCTGAGCTCCCCTGACACAGAAATCAGATTGTATGGCAGGGTGCAAAATCTTCTTTCATCCCTGAGTGTGCAAGGGCGAGATTTTCCCGCGCGAATTTCAACCAGGCATCGACCAGTCTTATCTCTTCCTCACTCCTGGCCATAGGCTGCTTTACTCTTTCTCATAAACTACTTTCCCATCCTTAAAGATATGGTAAAGATAAAATGGGTTTTTCGCCCGGAAATTCCATTCAACTTCTTCAGGCTTTCGCACGATTATATCCACCGGGAACCGCCTTCCCCAGAGCAGAGCATCTACTTTCCGTCTCATGATCCGGCTGGATTCTTTACTTTCCTTAATGATAAATAAATCAAGGTCACTCTCCTGGGTAAAATCACCTCTGGCATATGAGCCAAAGAGGATGATTTTCTTTCGATGGCACATCGTGAAATTAAGGGTCATGATAGCAAGTGTATAAAAACTCCATTAAAGTTATATTTCCCATATTTATTGATATGATCAAAGCGACAAGGTGATCAGAGTGGGGTAATTCAAATAGTAAAGCACTTAATTTTCTGATCGGAGCATAAAATCTAGGCATGAGCAATAAACATATTTCTTGCGCGTAACCCTAATTTGCAGTATCATTTTCAAAATGATAGAAGTTATTTTATCAATTTACCAATCTTGTCCACTAACCAACTTATTGGTCTGATGATTACCGATTATCATGCAAAATATTTCGCCTTTGAACTCTCAAAGCGCAGTTCGTCTGACAGCTTACAGAAGCTGACCTTTTCCCTTTTAGATGCTCAGGTTGATCTAAACCCCCATCAGGTTGAGGCTGCTTTGTTTGTGTTCAGCTCTCCGCTTTCCAGGGGGGCGATATTGGCTGATGAGGTAGGGCTGGGGAAAACCATTGAGGCGGGTCTGGTTATCTCCCAGAAATGGGCTGAGAGGAAGAGAAAAATCTTAATCATAGTACCGTCCAGCCTCCGGAAACAGTGGTATCAGGAATTATCCGACAAGTTTTTTCTTCCCTCCATCATTTTAGAAACTCCCTCATTCAACCAGGCGATAAAAGACGGGAAAATAAACCCCTTCGATCATGAAGAGATAGTCATTTGCTCTTACCACTTTGCAAAGGCCAAAAGTGCTTATATCCGGCACATTAATTGGGATTTGGTGGTTATAGATGAGGCGCATCGGTTAAGGAATGTATACAAGCCATCCAATAAAATTGCCAATGCCATTAAAGACGCCGTTGCTCACGCTCCCAAAATTCTGCTCACCGCAACACCGCTCCAAAACTCACTGCTGGAATTATACGGCCTGGTCAGTGTCATTGATGACTATACCTTTGGGGATCTGAAAAGCTTTAAGGCCCAATTCTCCAGGGTGGCAGGGGATGAAGCCTTTGGTGCTCTTAAGGAACGGTTAAAGCCAATATGTAAAAGAACACTGCGAAGGCAGGTTTTGGAATACATCAAATATACGAACAGAACGGCAATTACCCAGGAGTTTATCCCATCACCTGATGAGCAAAAACTCTATGATCTGGTTTCAGGATATTTGCAGCGGGAAAATTTATATGCCCTTCCGCCAAGCCAAAGGCAACTGATGACCTTAATCCTACGTAGACTACTGGCCTCATCAACTTTCGCTATTTCAGGGACATTGGATGCTTTAGCCACGAAACTTGAGGATATTATCCAGAGGCAAAATAATCAGGACCAGGAAGATTACGAGGATAAAATCTTATATGATTTTGAAGCCTATAATGAAATAAAAGATGAATGGCAGGAGAATGGGCAGGATGACGGGCAAGAGGATGGTAATGGAGAACAGCCTCTTACCGCTGTTGCTGCTACGGCCAATGCTAATCCTGCTATTGCTGCTGCCAATAATAATAACCCAAGGCAGTATTCATTGGAAGAAATTGAAGAAATCAAGAAAGAGATAGCTGATTTGAAAGAATTCCAGCGGCTCGCCCAGTCTATTACTCGGAATTCAAAGGGGGATGTCCTCCTGACCGCTCTCAAAAAAGGTTTTGCAGAAACAGAGCGGCTTGGGGGCCGTAAAAAAGCAATCATCTTTACCGAGTCAACGCGGACCCAGAAGTATTTAAGAAACATCCTGGAGAACACAGAATATAAGGGGAAGATAGTCCTATTCAATGGCTCCAATACCGATCCGCGAGCCCATGAGATTTATCAAAGATGGATTGACCGCAATAAAGGAATGGACAGGCTCACAGGCTCCAGAGCCGCTGATATGCGAGCTGCCATAGTAGACTATTTCAGAGACGAGGCGGTTATCATGATAGCTACCGAAGCAGCCGCCGAAGGCATTAATCTGCAATTTTGCTCTTTAGTGGTCAACTACGACCTGCCCTGGAATCCCCAGCGCATTGAACAAAGGATTGGCAGGTGTCACCGCTACGGGCAGGAGTTTGATGTGGTAGTGGTAAATTTTCTCAATAAGAACAATGAGGCAGATCAGAGAGTTTACCGGCTTTTGGATGAAAAGTTCAAACTCTTCAGCGGCGTTTTTGGGGCAAGTGATGAAGTTCTGGGAAGCATTGAATCGGGAGTTGATTTTGAAAAGCGGATTGCCCAGATTTACCAAAGTTGTAGAACACCCCAGGAGATACAGGACTCATTCGATCAGTTACAGAGAGATCTGGAAGAGCAGATTGAAGACAGGATGAAAACCACAAGACAAAAGCTGCTGGAGAATTTCGATGAGGAAGTAAATGAAAAATTGAGAGTTAACCTACAGGAGAGTAAGGTATATTTGTCTCGGTATGAGGATTGGCTCTGGCAGATTACCAGGTTTTTCCTTGAACCCTACGCCTGTTTTAATAATGTTGACCACTCCTTTACCTTGAATCAGAACCCCTTTCCGAACGAAAATATTTACCCTGGCCTGTATAAGCTCGGAAAGAACGCTATAGATGCTCATACCTATCGAATAGGCCATCCCTTGGCCCGCTGCACTATCGAGCAGTGTAAATCACTCCCTTTGCCGGAAGCTGGTTTGGGAAAAACGGTAATGGAGCTCCAAGGATAAAAAAGTTGCTTTCTGATGCGAATTCTGGCCTGACACCACAAACACTTTGGACCGCAGAAGAAGTAGGAACTAATGATCATGCCAAAAAGGCACTTATACAAATGTTTTCTGATGGGAAGTTATTTGATACTCCCAAACCGGAAACATTACTTCAACGAATCATACATATAGCCGCAAGCAAAGGCGACTGGGTTCTCGACTCCTTCCTCGGTTCCGGCACCACGGCTGCTGTTGCGCACAAGATGGGACGTAAATGGATAGGCATAGAGCTTGGTGATCATTGCCATACCCATTGCCTGCCTCGCTTAAAAAAAGTCGTAGATGGATCGGATCTGGGTGGTATCTCAAAATCCGTTAACTGGCAGGGTGGCGGCGGATTCAAATATTACTATTTAGCTCCAAGTCTCCTGAAAAAGGATAAATACGGCAATTGGATAATTGAAGAGCGTTATAATGCCGATATGCTGGCTGCTGCTATGGCCAAACATGAAAGCTTTAAATATTGCCCTGATGAGCAAATTTATTGGAAGCAGGGGAAATCAACCGAAAAGGACTTTATTTTCACCACCACCCAGTTTATCACGGTTGAGATCCTGGATGATATCCATGAGCAGATGCAGCCAGAGGAGAGTCTCCTTATATGCTGCACTTCTTTTCAGGAAGACTGTAAAAATCGACATACCAATATAAACGTTAAAAAAATTCCCAATATGCTGCTTGGCCGTTGCGAATTTGGAAAAGAGGATTACAGCCTCCATATTATCAATATACCTAGTATGTCTACTGATGCAGAAACTCCGGAAATTGCCTCTTCTGGTCCTGCTTTTGAGAGAGATCCAGCAAAAGAAAAAAAGAAGACCTCTCGGAAGCAGATGAGTATCTGTGACTGAACAATAATGGCCTTAAACAGGGAGATATTGAGAAATGAACAGCATTGCCAATACCATAAGGAACCGTTTAAGCCTGAGAGCTCCACAAGAGAAGAGCTTATATATACTGGCCGATTTAGTTGAAAAATTACTCCTGAAAAAAGATGCAGACCTCGGTGCAGAGCTTGAAAAGGTCAGAACCGACTATCCAACCTGTACCGATTTCGAGAGGAATTTTCCTTCCCTGTGCTTTTCATTGGCTACCGGAGTAGGAAAAACCCGTCTGATGGGTGCGTTTATTACCTATCTCTATTTGGCCAAAAGGATAAAGAACTTTTTTGTACTGGCACCTAATCTCACTATTTATAACAAGTTAATAGGTGATTTCTCCGACCCCAGTAATCCAAAATACGTATTTCGCGGTATTGGGGAGTTTGTAAATAACCAACCACGGGTAATCACTGGCGATAATTACCAATCCGCTTCAC
The DNA here is from genome assembly GCA_040755755.1 of bacterium. Classification (NCBI taxonomy): domain Bacteria; species bacterium. The sequence continues at coordinate 61,219 of JBFLZW010000055.1, forward strand.
AAATGGCTCTATTTAATTCTGAGATCCATATCAATGTTTTCAATATTTCCAAAATCAATGCAGAGACCAGGAGCAACAAAGAACCACGGATCAAGAGGCTCTCAGAATGTTTGGGATGGTCATATTTCAACTACCTTTCCAATCTTAATGATCTTGTTTTATTGATGGATGAATCCCATCACTATCGAGCTGATCGGGGGATGCAGGTCATCAATGAATTGAATCCCGTTCTTGGGCTGGAACTTACCGCTACTCCCCAAGTGGAGCGGAATGGGGGAGCGATCAAGTTTAAAAACGTAGTGTATGAGTATTCCCTGGCCAAGGCTATTCAGGATGGTTTCGTGAAAGAGCCTGCTGTGGCTACTCGCAGAGATTTTGATCCAACCCATTATTCCGCTGAGGATCTGGACAGGATAAAGCTGGAAGATGGTGTCCGTATTCATGAGGATACCAAAGTTGCTTTGGATATTTATGCAAGGGATAACAAAGTGAAACAGGTCAAGCCCTTTGTCCTGGTTGTGGCCAAGGATACAAACCATGCCGGAGCCATCAAAGAATTAATTGCCTCACCCGCTTTTTTTGACGGGTATTATGCTGATAAGGTAATGGAAATTCACTCAAGCCAGACAGGAAGCGAGAAAGAGGAAAATATCGCCCAGTTGATATCATTGGAAAACCCAGGCAATCCCATAGAGATAGTAATCCACGTTAATATGCTGAAAGAAGGATGGGATGTAACCAACCTTTATACAATCATTCCCTTGAGAACTGCTGCTTCAATGACCTTGAGGGAGCAGACCATAGGCAGAGGATTACGGCTGCCCTACAGGCAACGAACAGGGTACAACAAGGTAGATAAACTCACGATTGTAGCCCACGATAAATTTCAGGAAATAATTGATGAAGCCAATAAGCCGGATTCTATCATCAGACGGGAAAACATTATAGAAATTGACGAGCAGGAAATAAACCAGAGGAAAGAGGTTATCACTTCGGTTTCAAACATCGAGGTAAAACTTGAGGAGGAACGGAAGAGGATTGAAAGTATTTCACAGCCTGAGCAAAAACAGAAAGCTCAGATCAACCTGGAAGTGCAGAAAAAGATTCTTGAGACTCTTCCGAAACTCAACGATAAGGTAAGCAATATCAATGAACTGACAAAAGCGGAAATTAAACAGATTGTCGTTGAGAAAATAAGAGAGAGAATATATAGCGAGCCGCAGCAAAAACTGTTCGCTGAAGAAATTGTGAAGGAGGCTGAGGCAGCTTATGAAACTGTAGTAGCTGACTACATTCAGAACATGATCGAAATTCCAAGAATCATGATCCAGCCAAGCGCACGGATACGCGCAGGATTCCATGATTTCGACCTTGATACGAAAAACCTGAATTACCAACCCGTATCAGAAGAAATTCTGAGAAAAACCCTTCGTGAGCAGGAAGATGGCCTTGATATTATCACAGGACGGGGAAGAATTATTTTCGATAGTCCTGAACACGTTATCGTGAATGAGCTTATTGATTATCCAGAAGTGAACTATGATGCCCAGGCAGACTTATTGTTCAAACTGGCAGGGCAGGCAGTTGAAAAATTCAAGACCTATCTCGATGAAGATACCGTAACCAATAATGTTGTCCCAGCTCATAAGAAAGAGATTGGCCGATATATTTACTCGCAGTTGATGCAGCATTTTTACTGTGAAAAGATAGGCTTTGAGAAACCTATCGTAAAACCATTTACCAAAATAGAAGAACATAATTTTTCAAAGGATACCCAAGATAGTATCTATCACTATACACAGACCATTACACCTGCCAGGGATATCCCAAGGAAGATATTCACGGGTTTTACAAAGGCTTGTCATAGGTTCTATAAGTTTGAGTCTAAACCTGAAAAAGACTTCGCTATTATCCTGGAGCAGGATAAATCCGTATTAAAATGGCTGCGGCCTGCCCCTAATCAATTCCGTATATACTGGAAACCCACAAACCAGTACCATCCCGATTTTGTGGCAGAATCAAAAGATACAATTTACTTGATCGAAACAAAGAGAGAAGCAACCATCGACTCGAGAGAGGTTGAGGGAAAAGCCCAGGCAGCCCTTGAGTATTGCAGGTATGCAACAGAATTCACCACCCAGCACGGAGGGAAGCCCTGGAAGTATATTCTGATTCCAGATAATGCCGTGATGACCAATATGAGCTTTGATACTATGGTAAGGTGCTACGAGTACCGCAGAAATGATGAGAAGTTACCATGAATTCACTATTTCCAAGAAAATCTGAAACTTGGTGCACTCACCGATGCTGGATGTGAGCGTAATCATAAATAAGGGAGAGCCAATAAAAATGGGAGGTACATCTATGCTGTATTTATGCATTTGTTTGGGGTCAGCCCTTGACATTTGACGTTCCTGTTAAAAATGTCAAGGGCTGACCCCAAGTGGTACAAGTGGTATGAGATGGAGGAAAAATGTTATGATAAAGGAGCTATAAATGGGCAGACTACAGTATAGGAACTGATGAATGAAATCGCTTGAAAAGATTATGAGACAATTATCCTTGGGTCAGTTTGAATTTAGCCGGCATGCTTTCAAGCGAGCGGTTGAACGCAATATCAGCGAATTGGAGATAAAGTGGGCCGGAGGACATGCGAGAATCATTGAAGATTATCCTGATGATAAATACTTTCCGAGTTGTCTGCTGTTAGGATTTACGGAAAATGGACGTCCACTGCATATACAGGTATCGTATGTTGATTCAGACCTGGTCAAGATCATCACAATTTATGAACCGAATAAAAATGAGTGGATTAATTACTCAAAACGGAGGTAAGATTATGTTTCGATGCCATGTATGCGGCTCAACTGAGGGGAAAGAAGATTTTGTAAACGAAATGTTTCAGATTGATGATAAGCCTGTACTAGTTGAGCACATTCCAGCAATAGTTTGTTTGCGTTGCGGAGAGGAAACTTTTAGCCGTGAGACAACAGAAGAGATTCGGCGGATGGTTCACGGAGAGGCAACGCCTGTAAGGTCTATTTGTATGGATGTCTTTACTTTCGTGTAGACCCGGATTTGATCTTTAGTGGTTTCTACCCTTGTCTTTGCTGGGATCTTTGCACTGTTAACAAATAATATAAACATGAGCATAATCATAAATAAGGGAAAGCCAATGAAAGCAAAAGTCATTCATACTACTATCAGTAAGGAAGGGGTTATTCACGTGGTAGCCCCCGATTTACCACCCGGTGAGGTGGATATTATTGTTTTGCTTCACAATTCTGATGTTCCTCAACCTCCTCACATAACAGACATCCGGCAATTACCGTTCGGTGGTTATAAGGCAGGCTGGCTGGCTCCCGAACAACTCCGGCGTGAAGCCATCTATAAGAAATGAGGAGAAAAGCATGGCTCAAAATCCTGACGAATGGCTAAGGCAGGCTGATTATGACATGGATAATGCTATAGTTTATGTTTAGAAATGGGAGGTACATCTATGCTGTATTTATGTGTCATCTATCTATAGAAAAGGCGTTGAAAGGGCTATATACTCAAAAAACCGGCAACCTCCCACCAAAGACACATAATCTGCTTTATCTTGTTGAAAGAATTATGATCCAACTGCCTGATAATTTATACGATTCTCTCTTTACCTTAAGCAGGTTAAGCGTTCCTACACGCTATCCAGATGACCTTCAGAGAATGCTCAAAGATTACAATGAAGCAAGAACAAGGGACATAATCGAACGAGGGAAGGAAGTATTACAATGGCTCAAGATAGAGTTTATGAAGCGATAGGATTTTTAGAACAGTGCCTGAGAGAGAGAGGACTAACTATCTCAAAGATTATTCTCTTTGGTTCTCAGGCTAAAGGGAGAGCTACTGAAGAAAGTGATGTGGATATTGCGATCATTTCGGAGGATTTTTCAAACAAAGACATCTTTGAAAGAGCGATCTTGACCAAAGATGCTGAAATTATGACTATGAAAAAATTTATGCTGCCTCTCGATATTATCACCATGACGACGAAAGAATTAGAAAGTGGGACCTCGATTATGAGCGAGTATGTCAGAGATGGTGAAGTAGTAATGGAGAGGGTCTGAATGATACACTCAGGGAGATAGACAGGCATTTAGACTGTATGGAGGAGGAGACGCGGTAGCTACTTTGGAGTGCGGATGCCACAGGGGCTCCCTGCGTAAGAGGCCGCTTTCCTGGCACACAGCATATCCTGGCATAACAACGCCAAGGAAAGCGGTGTCGTGCCACCGCAGTCCAAAGCGGCCACCCCATACTGTGGGTACCGCCGCAGTTGATAATAATTAGCCGCGTATTTAAGAAGGCCTTCACTGAGCACAAACTTGGCTTCTGTAAGTGCCATTCCACCTAACCTCCCCTGCCACAGGGGCTCCCTGCCTCAAGGGGAAGGGATTGGATAAGCTTACCATCCTCAATATGGGGAAGCTATTTTGCAAAAGCTCCCTTACTCCACCCCCTCCACCGGCAGCGGCTTCCGGTCCATATCCTGTGGTATGGGCACACCCATCAGCTTGAGGATGGTCGGGGCAAGGGCATGGATGTCGAAGCCGAGTTCGTTTATGCTTTTCCCTTTCAGGTAGAAGAAGGCATCATCATAGGTGTGCATCCCGGTCAGTTCGCTGCGGCCAATCAGACTGGCCTGGTCGATATTCCCTTTCAGGTCATATCCGTCCCTGGGAATGGCCACCAGGTCTGCGGCCTGAGCCAGATACGGGCCGTGGTAGATTTCCTCCCTGGTCACCACTTTGCTTAGAATTGCCTCCCCACTTGCCGGATCTTTCATGTCCATGATCGCCTCGGCAAGCTGACGGCGGACCCGCTCATACTCTTCGCCCGGCTCTATCCGGCCGCAGAATTCCCTGCCCCGCACGTTAAGAAAGATCCTGCCCGGAATCAGGCTGTAGGCAGTGGTATCAGGATGCATCTCTTTCAAAGATGCGGCCTTATCGCTGGTGAATCTGAGCCACCCTTTCTCCTTGAGCCACTGATTGACATAAACCTCCTGCCTGATGGAGCAGAATCCGTGGTCAGACAGCAGGATAAATTCCACGTCAGGATTCGGTTCTACAAACCGGTCGTGGATTTCACCGACATAGCGGTCTATCTTCTGGTAATAGCGGGTAAACTCAGGGCCAAACTGAGGGTCTTCTTTTTCCCAGTCATCCCAGAAAAAGTGGTTGATCCGGTCGGTTTCCATGATATGCACCTGAAAAAAGTCCCACTCCTCCTGCTCAAGGAAGTACCTGGCCGTAGCCACTCTCCGCTCCAGGGCCACGTGCAGCTCCTCAAGGAACTTTTTCCTGTCCTTCCTGGCCAGCCAGGCATCAACGTCGATCCGGTAGTCCAGCTCCTTGAGCTTGGGGACGATCGAGGCCGGATAGGCGGCCTTGTCCAGCCTGGTGGCCAAAAAGCAGCCGATGAGAATCCCGTTCACCGGCTTTGGCGGGTAGGTAACCGGCACATTGATCACCGTAACCCGCTTTTTAGCCTGGCTCAGAATCTGCCAGAGCGTCGGAGCCTGCATGTTGATTGCCGTAGGGATGAAGGGCTCGAAGGGGTTGGGCTTGCGGTCGATGAATCCATAGATATTGTGCTTGGCCGGATTTTTGCCGGTCATAAAGGATGACCAGGCCACCGACGAGATGGTCGGGATAACCGACCGCATCCGGTGAAAGGCCCCCTGCTGAAAGAGGGCCTGCATTCTGGGAAACTTGCCTGCATTTCTCGGACTTGTCAGGAAGGTATAGGGAACGCCGTCAAGTCCGATAACCAGGACCTTTTTTTTCTGTGCGCCTCCATGTGCTTTCTTTATCCAGGCCATATCAAATGTATCCTAAATCCCGCAGCCGCTGCTTGACTTTCTCCTCCTCCTCCTCAGTATAGATTTCCCCGGCAGCATCCTCTTCGATATCGCTGTCGCCTGCAGCCAGAGCCGGGATGTATCCAAGCTCCATCAATTTGGCAAGTACCTTGGCCGTACTTTCTTCAACCGATTCCCGGTGCGTCTCCACGGTTACTTCCGGATTCAGCGGATCTTCATACGGGTCGGAAACTCCGGTATAGTTTTTGATCTCACCGGCCAGGGCCTTTTTGTATAAGCCCTTGACATCCCGCTCAATGCACGTCTCGAGCGGGCATTTGACGAAAACCTCGACAAAGTCTCCGATCTCCCGGCGGTTGTAGTCGCGGACCTCCCGGTAGGGGGAAATGGCCGAAGCAATGGCAATGACACCATTCCGGGTCAGGAGCTTGCAGACAAAGCCGATCCGTTTTATGTTGATGTCCCGGTCCTCCTTGCTGAAACCCAGTCCCTTGCTCAAATTCGTGCGGACCACGTCGCCGTCCAGCATTTCCACCTTGAGGCCCCGATCCCGCAAAGCCTGCTCAACTTTCTGCGCTATGGTCGTTTTTCCCGCTCCGGATAAACCGGTAAACCAGAGGGTGAATCCTTTTTGCTCCATATTATTGCTGTATACCCCTTGGCATCCCATGGATATCATGCCTCCTCAGTTGATTAAAATCAGTTTTTCGCTCATTGCCGTTTGAATTCTTATTGCTGTGCTTCTGCTAACTTTACTGCTGCTGTTTTTGCCGCAGTCCTGCAATTAAAACCTCGGCTACTTCCTGCCGGGTAAATTCTTTGGGCGGAATCTCACCCCGGCTCAGCATTTCCCGGACCTTGGTTCCGCTCAGAAATACGTGATTGCTGCTGTCGTGGGGGCAGGTCTTGCTGGAAGCCATACCTCCACACTGTTTGCAGTAGAAGGCATGCTCAAAGAAAAAGGGCGTGATCTCCAGCTCCTGCGGCTCGAATTCCCGGAAGATATAGTGGGCATCATAGGTTCCATAGTAATTGCCGACCCCGGCATGGTCCCGGCCTACGATGAAGTGCGTGCAGCCATAGTTTTTGCGCAGCAGGGCATGGAAGATCGCCTCCCGCGGACCGGCGTAGCGCATATTGACCGGCATGACCGAAAATATGGTGCGCTGCGGATGATAATACTTACTGACAATGACTTCATAGCATTGTATCCGGATATCGGTCGGAATGTCATCGCTTTTGGTTCCCCCGACCAGGGGGTGAAGAAGAAGCCCGTCAACCACTTCCAGGGCACATTTTTGCAGATACTCATGAGCCCGGTGGACGGGATTGCGGGTCTGGAAGGCGACTACCGTATCCCATCCCTTTTCCTTGAACAGGAGGCGGGTCTCACGGGGAGACAGGTTATAGCGGGCATAGGGATCGGGCTGTTTTTTCACCAGATCGATCCTGCCGCCCAGCAGAACCTCACCCATGGAATAGACCTTCCTGACCCCAGGATGCTTATCTTCTGTAGTTTTAAATACCTGCCGGGCCAACTGCTCCCGGTCATAGGAATATTTATCCTCAAGGTACATGATCGCGGCAACATCACCGGCGGGATCGATCAGGGCAATCTCGGAATCAACCTGCAGCCGGTCCCCCATTTCCTTTTCCACATCCAGCATGATGGGAATTGTCCAGGGCAGGCCATTCGAAAGCCGCATGGTATCGACCACACTCTGAAAATCCTTTTGGTTCATGAACCCTTCCAGGGGACTGAAGACCCCCTGGGCGATATTTTCAAGGTCAGTCAGGGTATCCTGACCGACAGTAACCCTTGGCAAACTCTGTGCTTTCTCTCTGGCCGCCTCCCGGGCTGCACCATCCAGGACACGGTTAATTAACTTTCCTCCATGAGGTTTAATCATTTCTTTCTCCTAAATAGCCTGAGTAAATGAAGGTGTTGGGTATCTCTTTTCTACCTTATGTATCGCTGATGGAGCGCTGAAGTATCGAGCAAATTCGCCCTGGCCGGGAAATTCTATTTGATATACCCAAGGGCCCGCAGCCTCTTTCGAATAAGTTCCATCTCCTCTGAATCTATCGACTCTTCCTTTTGCAGCTTTCCCCCGGCTACAATGTCCCGCATCACATAGACGATAAATTCTGTGGCACTGCTGAAGCCCGTGCCTGAAATCAAGGTCTTGACTTCATCGTATAATCGCCGGGGAATTTTTATCGTAACTTTATCCCTGCTATCTGCTGAGTTCATCGGTTTTTTCCCTCACCTGTTATGACACTCACATTAGGGTTCTGATAAGAGTGCTTATAGTGGGAAATGATACCATGCTCACGGCCTGCTGTCAAATAAAAGGGGAAATATTTGCCCCGTCAAACCTGCTCCCTGATACTGGCGACCTGCCGGGCTACGGTTTCCACGGCATCCAGGCCGGTCCAGGGGCTCATGATAAACGACTTGATGGCTGCTATCGGGGGCCGGTCATCGTAGCTTGCATACCGGTAGGCATCCGTCCAGGATAACAGGACGCCTTTCCCGGCCATCGCGCGGTCATGGATGCGTTCAAAGATGCCGCGATTATAGGTATTGTGCTCTTCAAGCTGCCTGCGGTATTTGGGGTCGGTCTGCTCACGCAGGAAAGCCTCGTGCGGATCAACTCCATCAGGATAAACCCGAAAGAGAGTAACCGGACCGTAGTTGTAATCATTGAGCACTTCGACAAAGGGATAATTCTCCAGCCGCTCCCGCAGCATCTCAGACATTTCCACCACGTGCCCGATTATGGTCCGATACCCCTGCTTGCCAAGAAGCCTGATATTAGCCAGGGCAGCCAGGGCACTTGCTCCTGAGCGTGAGCATTCCAGGGTAAAAATCCCCGGATTATAATGGCCGAAACGGTAGAGGTAAGGCATCTGTTCAGGATCACGGCTCAGGAGGTTCAGGTCATTCCTGTTTTTGACCACCAGCGCACTGGAAAGATAGGGTGCATAGCCGGTTTTATGAAAGTCGATACCAAGACTGTCAGCCATTGACAAGGCACTGATCCGCTGGACTGAGTCACGGAGCGAACGGAGTGTCCGTGCACGAAAGCCGAGAGAGTTGGTTTGAAAGTCATAATCGCGAAAGGCCAGCCATGCCCAGCCGATAACCGAATCGGCATGGACATGCGGCGGATGCTCCAGGTTATACTCAGCGGCCAGTTGATCTCTCAGATGGACGATGGCGGCCAGATCATCGATCCCGAACGCATCGGTCGTGCCCAGTGTGGCGATAATGGCAGCGATCTTCTCTCCATGCTCGAATGCGCGGCGAAGATAATTTTCAAGATCGATCAATGACATCTCATTATTTCCGGTTGATGGTATCGGCACTACATTTCTGGTGCCGATTCCCAGCCAGCCGGCAACATTGAGCCGCGTGTAGTGCGAAGCTTCGGAGGTCACGATCTTGACATCCTCACGCACTCCGTCATGCATGGCCCGGCCGCCAAAGAGCTTTTCAAGACCCATCTTGCAGCCATAGAGGATCGTGCCGGTGCCGCCGAAGGTGAAGACGCCGCCAGCCTGCTTTGAATCATAGCCGATAAGGTCGCAGAGCATGGCAATGGCCTGGACTTCGGCCTCCGCGAACCGGCCCGAGTATTCATCGGAGAGGATGTTTGGATTATAGATGGCGCTGGCCATAAAGGCCATGATGCTCGGCATGGTCGGCGGAGCAATGACCTGGGCCTGACAGTTCGGATGTGCCCAGATGATCATACTCTGGCAGTAATCGGCCAGAAGCCCGGTCATCTCTTCCACTGAACTGATCTTTTCCGGAAAACCCTTTTCGAAACTGTTCTCATACCGCCTCTCCTGCTCCAGGCCCAGAATCGGGGCCGCGGACTTGAGACTGTCAATCCGGTCGAGAAAATTGGAGATCGTATGAACGAAGTAGCCATCCATGATGGGATTGGATGTTGGCACGGGGAAAAAGGTTTTCAGTTGTTCAAGAATATCAGCATAGTGCTGCCATGCTTTTGGTCCATTGGGCATAATGCCTCATTCTCCTTAAAAAACAGTGATCAGTGGTCAGTGGTCAGTAAGAAACTGAAAACTGATAACTCAAGCGTTTTTCACTCTCTCACTCTCCAACACTCCCACTCCTCTGCTTTTCTCTGTGTTTCTCTGTGCCTTCTGTGTCTCTGTGGTATCCTTTGCCTTTTGTCTTTTATCTCTTGCCTTTTATTCGGCCACAGTTCCATCCAGGTAGTGTTTAAACCAGCGGGTTGCCAGCCGTGCAACTTCCTCCAGTTTGCCGGGCTCCTCGAAGAGATGGGAGGCACCGGGAACAATCACCAGTTCTTTTTCTCCTTTCAATTCAGTATAAGCCTGCCGATTCAGGAGGATAACGGGCTGGTCCTTTCCTCCGACGATGAGCAGAGTAGGCACGCTTACCTGCGACAGCACAGGAGAGGCCATGTCAGGCCGGCCACCTCGTGATACCACTGCACTGACGGCAGAGGAACCAAGGATGGCCGCCGCCCGGAGTGCAGCCGCTGCTCCGGTACTGGCACCGAAATAGCCGATCCGCATTCCCTGAATTTCCGGCCTCGCTTGCAGCCACCGGGTCGAGGCAACCAGTCTCTGAGTCAACAGTTCGATATCAAAGCGCCTTTCATAGGCTTCATCTTCCGATTCGGTCAAAAGGTCAAATAACAGGGTGCCGATCCCCTCCTGGCGCAGCACCGAAGCCACGTAGTTATTGCGGGGGCTCAGCCTGCTGCTCCCGCTGCCGTGCGCAAATACGACCACGCCACCCGCCCTCTCCGGTACCGCCAGAGTCCCCTTGAGACTCACGGTATCAACAGGGATTGTGACCTCCTTCCCTCCCTGACTTTCTGCCTGGTTATCCCGTCTCATAGCTTCCTCCTCTTCTTCTGCTATCCCTTGATTTCATGGATGGATCAGTGAACGGCTACAGCTCATTTAATAACGATAACTTCAACAGTACCCTCCCGGCGCAGCACAACGACGCCCACGTCCTCGACATACCGCCTGATCGAAAGATCGATCGATGCCCCTGCGACCTTGAGGTTTTTAATCTCAACCTCCTCAAGAAATTCCGGCAGAACGGGGTAATAAAAGCAGACCTGGCCTGCCGGAGCATTGATGGACAGCCCAAGACAGGATTGCAGAAGCAAAAACACCGCGCCGATAGCCCAGGATTGCGGCGCACAGGCGACAGGGTAGAGAGTCGGGCCTTCGCCCGGTCTGCGGACAAATCCGCAGAACAGTTCCGGCATGCGGTGAAGATCCATGAAGAGGGTAGCGTCAAGAAGGCCGGCGATGATCTTGGGAATGGATCCATTCAGTTTGTAGCGGGACAGTCCATAAGCAATAAGGGAATTATCGTGAGGCCAGACAGAGCCATTATGATAGGACATGGGATTATATCGCGATTCCGATTCAGCCACGGTCCGGATACCCCAGCCGGAAAAAAAAGCGTCGCCAAGAAGGGCCTCGGCAATACGCCAGGCACGCTCATCGCTGGCAATGCCGGAAAAGAGGCAATGACCGGCGTTGGAGGTACGGACCCGGCACGGGTTCTTTTTTCCATCCAGAGCAAGGGCATACGTGGAGAGGTCCTCACACCAGAATGCCTCCTCGAAGCGGTCTCTGAGCGTCTGCGCCTGGTGCAGGAGCATCTCGGCCTTTTCGGTATACCCCAGAACGGAGGCTAGATAAGCAGCTCTTCGCCTGGCATCGTAAACATACCCCTGCACTTCGCAAAGGGCAATCGGACCTTCGGCCAGGGTTCCGTCGGCATGAAAGACAGCATCATGGGAGTCTTTCCAGCCCTGGTTGATGAGTCCTTCGTGGGTGCGGCGCATATACTCCACGAACCCGTCCTTATCCTGGTCGCCATATATATCGATCCATTCAAGAGCCAGCTCGATATTGGGCCAGATGGATTGAATAAATGCCTGATCCCCGGTCCGCTCATAATAGGCTCCGGCCAGGATAATAAAGAGCGGGGTTGAATCCACACTGCCGTAGTAGCGGCCAAAGGGAATTTCTCCCAGAGCGGCCATCTCCCCCTTGCGGGTCTCGTGGAGAATCTTGCCGGGCTCGGAATCCCGGTGAGCGTCGGTTTCCCTGGCCTGTATGGAGGCAAGACAGGCCAGGACTCCCCGGGCAATATCAGGGTTAACCACAAGCATCTGGAAGGCTGTGATGATTCCATCCCGGCCAAAAGCCGTGCTGTACCAGGGAACGCCTGCATACGGGTAGAGTCCCTGCGGTGTGGCAGTGACCATCATATAAAGATCAGCCTGGGAGCGATTCAGCCATTCATTGAATTGCTCATGAGAGGTTTGCACCTTGCAGAACTGGGACCGTATGCCTTTCAGGGACTCTGCTGCCTCAATCCAGGCACTTTGGTAGGAATGAGGCACAAGTCTGCCTGCACTGCAGGTGCAGCACACCGTCATGAAAACTATGGCCGACTGCTTCGGCTGGAGGCATACCTGAAAGCGCGCCTCGGATGAGGAGAGCCAATCCGGCCGCGGGAAGAATTCGATGTGCGTCTGCCGGATTATTCCATCGAGGCCCTCATACGAAAGGACAACCCTCGATCCCTCAACCTGGTCATCCAGCCTCCTGCCCCTTCGCTCCCTGACCATGCCCCGGACTTCGAAAATATCGACAAAATCCGCATCGAAGCACAAAGAAAAACTGATCCTTACCTCGGTAAGACCATAATTCGATAACCTCAGACGCTCGTAGCTTGCACCCTGCCAGAGAAATTTGGAGCGGAAGATATGTAAACAGCCCCGCGGGACCACTATCTCATCATTAACCAGAATGTCGAGATTGGTCAGATCTACAGCCAAAACCTCGTTGGTTTCCCTGATAGTCGAGCTGAGAAGCAGAGGACGGTTTTTGCCCAGACGAAGCTCCAGGCGGGAGAGAAACCGTGTCCCCTCATGATAGATACCCTGCTCGCAGCTTCCCAGACACAGAATATCCCCATAATGGTCAAACACGGCAAACGTCTCACCCTGCTTCAGAACCCGCCTGTTTTTTTCAGCCAGGGAAAATGTGGCCAGGATATAAAACTCATCTTCAACATGAATATTCTCTTCCAACGGTCCTCCTTCCTGTTTTCCAGCAGCCTCCCTGCATCTTGTGCTCACCCTGCCCCATCGGTGTTTTCCTGAATAAAGACAGCCCTGTTTTGCCTGAGATTGCCTTTCTGCTCAACAGCTTCCCGGGCATCTGTCATCCGCTGATAAAGCTTCAGATAGTCTTTGGCCAGGCGCCTTGCCGAAAAGCGCTCCTCAAAAACCTGGCGGCATTGCCGGCGGCTCAAGGCTGTGACTTGCCTGGTTGCCGCCACCGCCTCCTCCATTCCGTTCACCAAAAATCCCGTGACACCATCGTCGATAATCTCCGGAACAGAACCTGAACGATAGGCGATAACCGGAGTTCCACAAGCCATAGCCTCGATCATTACCAGGCCGAAGGGCTCCGGCCAGTCAATGGGAAACAGGAGTGCATAGGCGTTTCCCAGAAACTCGTTCTTTTCATGCTCTCCGATCTCGCCGATATAATCGGTCAGAGGATTCCTGAACAGAGGCTTAACCACATCGTTGAAATAGTCCATATTTGCCAGATCAACCTTGGCCGCAATTTTAATTTCCATCCCGACCCGCATAGCAATCTGAATTGCCCGGTCCAGCCGCTTTTCAGGTGAGATACGGCCAAGGAAGGCAAGATACTTGCCGTGCTCCTCACGAAAAGTATAGAGGTCTTCCGGCAGACCGTGGTAAATAGTACCCTGCCAGTTGATCCAGGGGAGCGGCTTGCGCTGGTTATCAGAGATGGAGACCACAGGCATTTCGCGGAATTCCCGATAGAGATCAAAGAGATCCGGAATATCCAGCCTTCCGTGCAGGGTACTGACATGAGGGATCTTAAACCGTCTCAAGGTGGGAAAATGGATATAGTCGATATGAAAATGTGCGATGTCAAAGTGATCAGCCTCCTTGAAGACCTGCTCCAGCATCAGTACATGATGAGCCATATAGTCCTGGCATTCCCTGTTCAGCCTCAGGGACCGTTTACAGGGAGCGATCAGGCGGGCTCTGGTGATTGAATCTCCACTGGCAAAAAGGGTCACTTCATGACCCTGCCGAATCAATTCCTCAGTAAGATAGGATACCACCCGTTCAGTCCCCCCGTAGTATTTCGGCGGAACGCTCTCAAATAACGGTGCAATTTGTGCAATATGCATAGCAAAACCTTATCTGATGATTTCCCGATCGCATCCTGAGTATTGCTCCATGAATCGGTATTGTCTGGCATTTTCAATTACTCCGGAGGGGAATTACCGGAAGACGGGCCAGGGAAAAGGGCTTTGTGAAAAAGCATTGAAGAAGCACGGGATAATCTTCGGGAGGCTTTGGAGCTGTTTTTCGAGTGCGCATCCCCGGAAGAAGTACAGCAACGCCTCCATGGGGAGGTTTTCGTCACCCAAATCGAGGCAGCCGTTGGGAGCTAGACTCAAGATTCCTGAGGGCTCCCTGCCAGCCCTTTCCTCCTGAATCTGTCCCGCCTTATTGACAGCCTCTCGGTTTAACTATATAATATATTAAACCTACTGGCTGCATTATTATCATAAACCAACATTTTTGCAGGTATACATGGATGCACAATAAAAAGCTGCTCATCCTGCTTGCCTTCCTCATTTTCTTTCTTGGCCAGATACCACACCATCAGTTGCCATGCTGTAATGATAGTAATCCTGCCAAACCTTTTGGAGGCACCCTTACCATTGGCCAGATTACCAGACCTGCCACCTTGAATCCTCTCCTGGAATACAGCGGCGTTTCGGCTCAGTTCATTGATATTGTATTTGATGGCTTGATCGATATAACGGAAAAAGGCGAGATACAACCATGTCTGGCAGCCTCCTGGAAGATAGGTGATGGAGGCAGGAAGTGGACCTTTCATCTCAGAAAAGGAGTAAGGTTCCATGATGGCCAGCCGTTCACTGCCGCTGATGTGGCATTCACTATCAATCTGTTGAGAGATCCTCACCTCAGGAAGGGATATAGTCAATTTTACCAGCAGATTACCAAGGTAGAGGCCAGGGATCCATATACGATCGACATTCACCTGATCAGCCCTTCAGCATCTTTTATTTATGGTCTGGTCTTAGGTATTGTTCCCAGGCACCTTCTGCAGGGGAGAGATATCCACAATACCCCATTTAACTATCAGCCAATAGGCACTGGTCCCTTTCGCCTCACTCAATGGTCTCCTGACAGGCTCGAATTCGAAGCGAATCAGGATTATTTTCTTGGAAGACCATATCTTGACCGGGTAGTAGTCAAAATATTTCAGAGCCAGGACAGTGCTTTGGCAAATTTGATGAATGGGGAGACCGATGCCTTTCAACTCTCTGATTCTGCTTCATATGATATGATAAAAAGGATTTCCTGTTTCAGGATTTACTCTGCCTTGATGCCTTATTACTATATTGTGGGATTTAATCTGGCTAATCCTCTCTTTCAGGACAGGAGAGTTCGCCAGGCCCTGAATTATGCAATAAACAGGGAAAGCATCATAAGAAAAGTTCTGAAAGAAAAGGGAATTGCCTCAGCAGGGACTATCCCTCCCTATTCATGGGCCTTTGATGCCAGGGTCAAACCATTCCCTCATGATACTCACAAGGCACTGGAATTACTGGCAGAGGCAGGCTGGAGGGATACCGATGGCGACTATATTCTGGATAAAGACGACAAGCTGTTTGAGTTTCAGCTTTGCCTGCCTGAAGGCCATGATGAACTTGAAGCAGTATCTTTACAAATTATGGACCAGTTATCGAATATCGGTATTTTGGTTAAGGCAAAAAAGCTGCCTCTGGAAATAATGAATAACGAGTATCTTTTCAGCAGGAAGTTTGATGCAGCCTTTATGTATATTTATTCTGGCAATGATCCGGATAATAACTATCAATTCTGGCACTCATCACAGATCGGGAACGGGTTCAACTTCTTCTCTTACCGTAATCCCAGGATCGATCAATTGCTCGACCAGGGCAGAATCGCCATAGACCAGGAGCAGAGAAAAGATATCTATTGGCAATATCAGGCCAAGATGAAGGAAGATCCTCCCGGTATATTTCTTTTCTGGCAGGAGTATTTCCTTGGCGTGCATAAACGGTTCCAGGGGATACAGCTTTCTCCTTATATGGGAGTCAGTGATGGTCTTCGTCTGTGGTATATATCCATGGATGAGCGGCACCCGGATGAAAAATTCTGAAGCTTTTTCAATGTCTTGATTTCCTGAATACTGCCCTGTATACTGGGAATTATATAATTCAGTTTGAAACGTTTTACTTTGGATGATAATTGGTTCAATTTTGATTATAAAACTTCCTGGGGGAGGAGAAAAAAAATACCTATGAAAATAAAAACTTCAATCTGCCTGCTCCCTGGCTTCTTATACCTTTGCCTTTGCCTGCTCCCGCTGCCAGCGAGAGCTGAAAAAGTATGCCAGCTTGAACCCGTTATCGTCTCTGCTGACCGGATTCCCCAGTCCGGCAGCAAATCCGCCACATCTATCACCCTCATCACCCAGGAAGAACTGGATGAGAAGCGCCCTGGCCGAGTCGATGAAATTCTGCGTGGATCGCCAGGCATTGCCATCAACAGCTCCGGCACTACGGGTGAAACCATCACCATCCGTTTGCGGGGGAGCAATAGCAATCAGACCCTGGTCTTGTTCGATGGCATGAAAGTCAATTCTCCCTGGGATGGCGCCTACGGAGAATGGGGAAATACGGACCTGGCAGACATTGGCCGGATCGAAATCCTGCGAGGTCCCCAGAGCGAACTTTACGGCTCGGAAGCCATGGGCGGAGTGGTGCACCTTTTTACCAAGGCAGGAAAGGAAAACCGGGGCGCTGCTTTCTCTGTCGGTGGTGGAAGTTTTGGGAACCTGAAGGAATCACTGGAGTATGGCGGAGGAGGGGAAAAGGTAAATTATCTTCTTTCAGCAACCGTGCAAACAAATTCACAGGGGCAGTTTGATCATGATGCCTATTGGAATAAGGGCCTGACCGCCAGAGTTGACTGGCAGGCCGCGAATTCTTTGTCCCTCAAGGCAATCTGCCGCTATTGGGAGGCAAAAAAAGAGCTGGCGGTTAATCCGGAAGGCAAAATCTCCTCAACCCAGTATACTTACTTCCGGGATGAGAAGGGAGTCCGGCGTGACCGCTTCTCTCAGCAGGTTCTGTCTGCTGAAGGGGATGCTGGTGACTTTTGGCACTATAAGGTAACCCTGGGAGCTTTACACGACCACTACCGAACAGAAAAGGGAAAATATGCTAAACCTGCGGAACTATCGATCAATGATGTCTCAAGTGATCGGCTGATGGCCGCAACACAGCTTGATTTTTTCTGGCCTGCCTTACCCGATATTTTAGATAATACCCTCAGTACGGGGCTCGATTATGAGCAGGAGTCCGTGGATAGCCTTGCCCTGACGGAAACCAACGGTAAGCCAGACAGTAAAAAGGTCATCGATAAAAACCGCCATCAGGTATCCCTCTTTTTCCAGGACCGGCTCGAAATTCATCCCTTCCGTGACATCCTGACTATTATCCCGACTGCCGGACTTCGCTGGGACAATAATTCGGTCTATGGAGATGTTGTAAGCCCGCGCATCAGTGCATCCCTCTCTCTTGATCCAACAGGGACTCGTTTTAAGGGCAGTTGGGCACAGGGATTTCGTGCTCCTACCTTCAAAGAATTATACTATCCCCAATACGGGAATCCGAAGCTTGAACCCGAACGGAATGACAGCTATGAGGCGGGTGTGGAGCAATCCATTTTTAACGTCCTTACTATCGGATGTACCGGGTTCTTTACGAAATATAAGGATCTTATTACCAGAACCCCTTCAGGTTTTTATAATATCAGTAAGGCCACAGCCAGAGGAATCGAAGGGGAATTTATGTATAACCCTTTCGCGGTACTTGGTTTTCAAGTCTCCTATACCTATCTCGACACAGAGGATGAGGTTCATCACCACGAAATCCCCGAGATGCCGCGGAATACCTGGAAAATAGCAGCGGACTACCAGCAGGGCGGATTCTCGCTTCAGCCTGTTGTTCAGATAGTCAGCAGTGAATACTCTCTGGCTTATCTCGATCCACCCAGTTCTTACTACGACCTTAAGGGGAATCTGATGCAAAAACATAACGCTGGTTATACACGGGTCGATGTAACGTTCCAGTATAGAATTCCTCCCCGGCTCACATTGGCAAGTCAATGGCGGTTGTTTACCCGGATTAATAACCTGTTGAATGAGAAGTACTATGAGGTTCAGGGACTTCCTGCACCCGGGATTAATTTCCTGACCGGAATTACGGGGACATTCTAATATTACAACGAGACATGGAAGAATGATCTCCCGCAGAGACGCAGAGGCGCGGAGAATGACCAAAAATGACATCCTCTGCGCCTTTGCGTCTCTGCGGGAGAAATACCAAGTAGCACAGAGATTCCCTCTTTCGCGGGAATGACGTTTTGGAAGTCTCGTTGTACTAACTCGACTCGGTCAAATTAGAGGTATTCAGCGATTAACCATAATCCTCACAAGATATCCACGAAGCTGATTTCTGTCCTGGTTCTCTCCGCCCTGGTGCCTCTCCTTATCTACGGGATTCTCTCGATCAGGACATCACGAAAAGCCTGTTTTGAATCCGTTTCAGATGGAAACAAATGGGTGGCCATCGGAACGGCTGATCAGATCGAGAACTATATAAAATATAACCTCTGTATTCTCCAGGGATTGGCAAATAATATTAATAGAATTTACCTGGATACCTGGCAAAAAGAGGTCATTATCAGAAATTTCGTTATCAATTTTGCCGAATTCCGGGAGATATCCATTCTTGACCGTAGCGGACTCGAGGTCGCCAGCAGCAGGCTGGAAGAAAAACCACGGGACAGATCAGGTGAGGAATCCTTTCAAATAGCCATACAGGGGAGAACCTATTTCTCCGAGGTTTTTATCTCTGACAACCTCGTGCCCTCGATGGTTATTGCCATTCCAATCAACACTACCGGTAACATTGAGGGGGTTATTATTGGAGAGATCGATCTTCCCGAGATGTGGGACTTGATCGACAGGGTCAGAATCGGAAATAAGGGAGTTGCTTTCGTGGTTTCCCGTTCGGGCTTACTCATCGCTCATGGAGATGATGAGCGAAAGCCGGATGTCTTCAGGCAGAAAAATCTGCGGCATCTTCAAATAATCAAAACCGTCCTGCAGGGGAAAACCGTCACTCTGACCTATACCAATGATGCCGGTAACGAGGTATTGGGGACCGGCCATCCCATGAAGCTCCTGGGCTGGGGAGTGATTGTCGAGCAGCCTGCCGGTGAGGCATTCATGATCGCCACCAGAATGAGCCGGGCCTTATCTGCATTGATAATTCTTTTCCTCGTGGTTATGATTACCCTGGGGATTATCGGCGGGAAACGGGTAACGGGTCCTATCCATGAGCTGATCGAGGCCACCAGGGTTATCGCTTCCGGGGATCTGAGCAGAAAGGTGATGGTCTCTTCCCAGGACGAATTCGAGGAACTGGGAAATTCATTTAATCTGATGACCGAGAAACTGGCCGGGCTTCAGGAGGAGATCCGCCTCAATGAACGATTGTCAATTTTCGCCAGACTGGCGGCCGGCCTGGTCCATGACCTGAAGCATCCGATCAAGAATATCGAAAACAGCAGCAATCTCATCCTGCGGCTCTATGACGATCAGGAATACCGGGAGGTTTTCCATAAAACAGTGCAAAAAGAATTCAGCAACATCAACCGGTTTCTGGAAGACCTGCATAACCTTACCCGCCCGGCCCCTGTTGTTCCTGTAGAGTTACATGTCGAGGCACTCCTCAAGGAAATGGTCAACCTCTACCGGGATGAGACCAGTCAGAAGGGGATTGAATTACGGCTCATCTGCCAGGCTCAGGATGTGCGGATATCGGCTGACAGGTTCCTGCTTGAGAGAATTATCAGAAACCTGATGACAAACGCCATCGAAGCCATGCCCAGGGGCGGCCTCCTGCGGATTACCTTAAGCAGGGATGACAGATTTGAGCTCAGACAGGCGATGGCCAAAATATCAATAGAAGATACCGGGGTGGGGATTCCCAGAGAGCGAATCGATACCATTTTTACCGACTATGTCACCACCAAGAGAAGAGGACTGGGGCTGGGGCTGGCCATAACCAGAAAAAATGTCCTGGAGCTTGGAGGGAGTGTGACAGTGAGAAGCGAGCCCGGCAAGGGGAGTACCTTTACCCTGGCTTTTCCTCTGGCTGGTGATCATTTATGAAAGTCATGGATATTGTCCGAATTCAGTTACACCGAGGGGGAATTATTTGTTTGACGATGTAATCATGAACGTATATATTTATATGAGGGAAAAGACTTTTCAAGAAAGAAGAAATTGAGAGATGGATTGAATCTCAAAAAGACGAAGCAAGGGTGGCATCGAAATGAAAAGCACAGAGGCAATAGAATTATTCAATATCTTTTCGGAGACTTGGGGGAAGGAAAAGGCTCAGGTAGTAGTAAAAGACATTGAGGCAATGATAGACTCCGAAAAGCAAAAGCTGGCCACTAAAGGTGATCTTCGGGAAGTAGAGTTGAGACTTACCAAGGAGATAGAGCAAGCAAAATCACGTGTTAGCAAGTGGGTTGTCGGCTGGATGGCCGGCCTTCTGATAGCTCAGACAGGGGCAATTGTCACCATATTTATGCTTCTCAAATAAAGTTGCTCCCAACCACTGATCACTCGCCACTGACCACCAATTGCAGCCCTCGGGGCAGGGATTCGCCAAAAACGAGGCTCTGCTCCCTGGTCTGGTAATGGCTCACTTCCCGGATACTCTGGATAGCCTGATCCAGAGCGGCCGGGTCGGATTTTCGGCCATGCCCGGAAGATGCCTCCTCCCTGGCCAGGGAAAGAAATCCGATCACCCGGTTTTGCACCGCATCACTGATGTTCCGGGCCCGATCCGGGGTCTTTCGGGCAAGTTGAGTCAGGGTGAAGATTTTCTCATCCTGGGGCAAGTCCCTGGTTTCCAGAAGACGGATAATCCACTCCTCTGCAAGCTCAGCCGGAACCACGGCATGAACGCTTCCGTAGAGTGGCTGGCGGGCTCCGATCCTTGCCAGTGCCCACAGGTCGGCCCCAAGGGGCTTCCCCTTTGTCAAGCGGTCCAGCACGGTATTTCCCAGCGACTCCTTGCTGTTTTCATCCAGCCGCTCAAGGCTTGCGGCCAGCCGCCACATCTCGGTCAATTCGTGAGGAGACGGCTTTGGCCCGGAAGGAGCTTTCTTCTGGGGGACCAGGTAGGGGGATATCTTGCGAAAGACCTCGGTCTGCTGATTCTGATTGAGCCCACCGGCTATCCGGCGATAGAGTATCCATAACTGGGTGCGGATTTCCCGGTCTTTTACTTCCTTCATCCCCTGAGAAATTACTTTCAGGAGATTTTTTATCCGCCACTCATCCAGAGGATACCCCAATCCCGGCCGGAGACAAAAGCCCACCAGGTTCAGCCACCGTGCCTCCTGGAGTGGGGAGCGCCCCCTTTGCCCTGAAAGCCCTGAAAGATCGAGGAGCATTTCACCCATGGTGCGCAGGGTGAATATCGGCCATGCCTGGCGGGGAGTTTCGAGCACTTCTTCCATTTTTTTCAAGAGATTATCCGGAGTCACTTTGCCAAGACCCGGAAGCGGCTCTCCGGAACCGGAATCGGTGCCGAAGGCCGATGAAAACAGCGGCCTGACTTTTTCCACATCCAGGGCTTCTCCTTCTTCCGCTGCCGCCTCCCGATCTTCCATCACCGATGAGACCGGCTTTGATTTTCCCTCTTCCCGGATTCCGAACTGGAGCTTCCACTGCCGGTCTCCATCCCGTGAGACGCACCATACCTCCAGAGTTCCGATCTCGGTCAGTCTGGCCCGAAGGTGCACCGGCACCTTGGTGAGCTTGGCCCTGCCCCGCCGCAAAATGGTCTGGATCGGTGGCAGGGGGGTGAACGACTCGTCCCCTGCTTCCAGATTGACCGGCAGGATATCTCCCACCTGGTCAAGCAGACGGGTGCTTGAAGTATAGAGAGGAAAGCTTACCGGCTCGCCGATCAATAGGATAAACTCCCTCTCTCTGACTTCGACTTCCTGTCCTTCTTCCATCTTTCGGGGAACCAGGCACAGGGCTTGAGGGGATGCCTCCCCCTCCTTGCCGATCCCGATATAGTAGGAGCGTCCGATGCCTCCGCTGATGCGGATGCCTTTTCCCCGCCGGACCTGGCCATAATAGGCGGCCCCATAGGCTACGGAAAGATCGCCCATCTCATGGGCGAGCACCACGGGGCTCCATGCCTTTATGTCTTCCTCCGCTCCGCGATCCGCCGGGAACCAGCTCTCCATGATCCGAACGATTCTGTCCTGCAAAAACTTTGGCTTGAGCGCCCCGCCGTTGAAGAGAATGGCATCGGGCCGGGCAAGGTCGGCGGCGGGCTGGCCGGTTTTCTCCCGCAGGTCACGGATACTGGCCTGGTGCTTTCTCAGAAATGAGGCCAGATGGCGGGACACGGCCGTATCCTGCACATAGGGAAGCCCCCACTCCTGCAATCCCATGCGGGAGGACTTGACCGGATCATCCTCCAGCCGGGTGATGGGGAAAAAGCCATTCTGGACAATCTCCCGCACTTCCGCTTCGGTCAATTCGTATTTCAGGGTGCTCCCGATCAGGCGGCTGCTTCTTTCCTGAACTACAATCGGAAAGGAATTCTGCTTATGGCCTTCGGTCAAAAGCGCTTCCTTTGCCCGGCGGCAGCCGTGGCAGAGCATGGACCACTGGCCGGAATCGAGCTTTCCGGCCTGCCCCGTCAGTTTGACCTCGATATGACGGGCCAGGGCCATGTCGATGTTATCGCCGCCCAGAATCAAATGATCTCCCACTGCCACGCGGGTAAATACGGGCTTTCCCCCCTCCTCCTGCACGGTAATGAGGCTGAAGTCGGTAGTGCCGCCGCCCATGTCGCAAATGACCACAATCTGGCCATTATGCAGGTACCGGTGCCATGAATCGCGGTTCATGGCGATCCAGGCATAAAAGGCTGCCTGGGGTTCCTCGAGAAGAGTAACTTTGGTGAATCCGGCTTTCTGTGCAGCCTCCAGGGTCAACTCACGGGCAACTTCATCGAAAGAGGCCGGAACGGTCAGGATGATCTCCTGATCCTGCAACCGGTATTCCGGCCTGCCCTGAGCCATCTGATGGTTCCATGCATCCCGGATATGCTGCAAATAGCGGGAAGATGCCTCCACCGGAGAGAGTTTTTCAAGGTCCCGTGCTCCACTCCAGGGTAAAATGGCGGCTTTCCGGTCCACTCCAGTATGGCAGAGCCAGGATTTGGCCGAGGAAACCAGCCGCGACGGCACACTGGCCCCCAGTTTTTTGGCCAATTCCCCTACCACGATGGTAATTTTATCGTCCCAGGGCAGGCGGATGTTTTCCTGCATCAGCTCATGCTGCCCGGCCAGATACAGATAGGAGGGGAGCATGGGCAGGGGTGACAGGTTTCCTTCCGAAACCAGTTGAAGGGTTTGAAAGATTTCGATGCTTCCTTCTCCCCCGGCAGCGTTATCGATATAGGCAACCGCACAGTTTGTGGTCCCCAGGTCAATACCCACGGTAAAGGGGGACCGGGCGGTGGTTGAGTGATGAATAGCAGTGTTCATGATTTTTTGTCCCTAATAGACAATGCCGACTTTCTTACTTACTTCTTTCAGGGTTTCCAGGGCAATGGAGCGGGCTTTTTCGGCACCGGTTTTGAGGATCTTTTTCACGGACTCCCGATCCTCTTCCAAAGCCTTCTTTTTTTCACGATGAGGCGCAAAATACTGCCAGATCAGATCGACCAGGGCTTTTTTTACCTCTCCGTAGCCGATCCCGCCAGCCAGATACCGCTGGCGAAGCTCTTCGGTCTCCTCTTTGGAAAGAAAGAGTCTGGAGAGCTTGAAAACATTACATGCCTCGGGGTCCTTGGGCTCTTCCACGCTCTTTGAATCAGTTACGATACTCATGACCCTTTTCTTCAATTGATTCTTTTCAGCGAAGATTTCAATCGTATTACCATAAGATTTCGACATCTTCTGGCCATCGATGCCCGGAACAACAGCCACATCTTCGCTGATCTCTGCCTCCGGGATTCTGAACACCTCGCCATACTGGCCGTTAAACTTGAGGGCAATATCGCGGGTCACCTCCAGGTGCTGCTTCTGGTCCTGGCCTACCGGCACCCTGTCCGACTGATAGAGGAGAATGTCTGCGGCCATCAGGACAGGATAGGTAAACAGGCCGGTATGCGGGCTGAATCCCCTGGCGATTTTATCCTTATAGGAATGACAGCGCTCCAGCAGTCCCAGCGGAGTCAGGTTCGATAAAATCCAGGTAAGCAGCGTTACCTCATGCACATCGGACTGGACCCAGAAGATCGATTTTTCGGGATCCAACCCCAGGGCCAGAAAAGTCGTAGCCGCATCGAGTGTCTGCCTGGCCAGAAGCTCACCATCCACCACCGTGGTCATGGCATGCAGATTGGCAATAAAGCAAAAAAGCTCGTGCTGCTCCTGATACTCGATCATTTTTTTCATCATGCCAAAATAGTTACCGATATGAAAGCTGCCCGATGGCTGAATACCCGACAATATCCTCATTGATTTATCCTGCTCCTTCTCATCATTTACGGTATATGGAGGGATTTAGAGCCCTGCCCTACTGATAAACAGCATACTTCCATAGTTGTTTCAGGCCACTTTAAATAATACTGGTGCATGTGGATGCCTATACGCTGCTCCAGGCAGTTCATCGTATGTCCTATCGTGAAGGATTCGTCCGGTGAGATGCTTATGAACCCCTCCCCATTGTTTAAAGAAAAACGGCACATTCTGCTTTTTACATTGGCGTAATATGCTCTCTACCCATTCAATATGCATTAGACGGGCACCTGGACCCGACTCTCCACCCACTATGACCCACTGAATCCCTTGAAGAGGTAAATTATCAAGCGGGCCTATGAGCGGCTCGCAAGACAGAAACCGAACGCTGGAAGGAACTTGTATAATATCATCGATGCGATAGACAGTACTCTCGTTTTCAATACTAACGCCCATCCAGACATTCTCAGGCCAAGTTAGGAGGTGAGAGATATCCCGAAGGCGTTCACTCCGCTTTGTCAAGATCTGGAAAATATGGTGAGGGCAAAGCGCCATGATATTGAATATTTGCTGGATAAATTCAAAGGGTACCTCTTCATGAAACAGGTCGCTCATGGAATTTACAAAAACCATCTGAGGCTTGAACCATCTCAGCGGCTGCTCAATCAAATCATAATGTAACGTTAGGTTGAAAGCATTTTTATATCGTGCTTGCCCCATAGCTTGCAGCCTATGTGCCATACGCTCAGCATAGCAGTGCATACACCCAGGACTGACTTTTGTGCAGCCAGTCACTGGGTTCCATGTAATGTCAGTCCATTCAATTTTCGATCTTGTAGCCACGATTATGATTACTTCCCTAATATATATTGAGCAATTTTCACAGCAGTAGGAGCACCTTTCGGATTAGCAGAGGCAAAACAGAGAAGGAAGATCGGCACATTCCTTGAGTTACGAAGGGGTAAAGGATTCTGGGCCACCTTTACGAAAACTGTTTCAAGTCGGTTTATAAAGAACTTGCCAATCGAATCAAAATCAGCATTTTTCTGAAGGCTGTCTTCAGGACCGAATAAAGTCGTTTGTTTTGGCGTTCGATAAAATGCCTTTTTCCACTCCTCTGTGCCGAAAAATTTTGTAAGCCGTGCAGCCCAACTATCTGACGGCGGTTGATTTTTTGTCAAAAGCCGGTTCACCGCTTGTCCAAGTGGGCACAGGATCCATAAGTCAATTGCTTTAGTGTGTGCGATAGCATCAATCGTTTTCCATTCGACCTGCATTCCATAAGGGTCAAGGAAAACCACAGCACGGGTAGTTCGCCAATTTTGCTTCTCGCACCAGGACTGAAGAAAGCTATTTGCTTCCTCCCGAACTATGTCTATTCTGTTTGCCTTTTGGGGAAACTGCTGACGCAAGGATTCCAATCCCATGACAAAATCTGAGCTGAGTTCGACAAAAATATATTGATCCATCCTCCTCCTCTTTATCACTGAAGAGGGAAATAGTCATATCCGTATCTTTTAATTGAGTGCTGCGGTATCCCGTGCCAGCAAAAGCATCAACATAAATAGTCTTATAATACGAAGCATTTTTATTTCCCTTAAAAATCGTCATGTAGGCGACCAGATATTTCTTTACTCGACTGAGCTTTTCTTCAGTCCAACTCCCGCCAAATTGATGCGACAAACTCATGCAGGTTTCCCCTTATTCCCCGTAGGGTTTCCTGACGGTAAATTCCAGTTTCCAGCGGTTGTGCTCATCCCGGCTGACAAACCACAGCTCCAGGGTGCCGATTTCCGTAAGATGAGCATGGAGACGAACCGGAATGGCGACTCCTTCCTTTCCTTCCATCGTGAGGTGCGCTTCAAGCGAGGCCAATTCCTCGATTTCATCCGACCAGTTTTCGATCAGCTCTCCAATCTGGTCGCTCCGTCGGGTCGAGGAGGCGAAAAAGCGAAATTCCGCAGGCTCACCCACGACCAGGCCGAATTCCTGGCCGGGGATCTCCTCTTCGGTCCCCTCTTCCAGGCCGAAGGGCACAACACACAAGGCCTTGATCGGCGGAGGAAATCCGGGCACGGAAGGCATGGAGGTTTCAATGCCGATGTAGTATGAGCGGGCGGCACCTCCGCGAATGCGGATACCCTGACCACGGCGGGCCAGACCGTATGAGGCAGCCCCATGAGCCACAGCCAGATCAAGGTTTGTTTCCGGTAACACCTTCAGCGGATTTCCTCCTTCGGCCTCGATCCAGGAGTTGAGAATCTCGACCAGCCGTTCCTGGAGAAGACCGGCCTTAAAGACTCCGCCGTTAAAAAGGATCGCTGTGGGATGGATAAATTTTTTCCCCGGATTTTTCTCGCGCAATTGCGGGAAATTCTCCAAAGCACCAATCTGTGCCCCCAGGAAACGGGCCAGATGGCGGGTGACCGCGGCATCGGCGGCATAGGGTAATCCCCATTCCTGAAGACCCACGGCCCGCTGTGTTCTGGGGCGGTCTTCGGCACTGCATTCCGGGAAAAATCCCTCAACCAGCACCGATTCCACCATCCGGCGGCTCAACCGGCTGCTCAGCGTGCCTCCGATCAGACTGCTCCCCCGTCCGGGGATGGTGACCGAATATTCCTGGCAGTCGGGATCATTCAGGATGGTCTCCTTGGCCAGACGGCAGTTTTGCCACAGGATGCGGTTCTGCCAGGTATCGAGGCGCGCCGGTGCGCCTTCCTCCCGCATTTTGTTCTGGATAGCCACAGCCAGAGCCAGGTCCATGTTATCGCCGCCCAGAAGGATGTGCTCACCGACAGCCACGCGGTTGAGGACCAGCGCTCCGTCTTCCTCAGCGACCGCGATCAGGCTCAGGTCAGTGGTTCCTCCTCCGATGTCGCAGACCAGAACAAGATCGCCGACTTTCACCCTGCCCCGCCATTCCTCATTGGCGTGGATCCAGGAATAAAAGGCCGCCTGCGGCTCTTCCAGCAAAATGGCGTTTTCCAGACCTGCATCCCGGGCCGCTTCCATGGTCAGCTCCCTGGCCACGGCATCGAAGGAGGCCGGAACAGTCAGAAAAATCTGCTGATGTTCGAGGAAATTCCCTGGATCGTCCTCGCCTTTTACATAATTCCAGGTTTCCCGGATATGCTCCAGATAGCGCCGTGAAGCCTCAAGAGGCGATACTTTTTCAACCTCGGCCGGACTCCCCCAGGGCAGAATCGGGGCCTTCCGATCCACTTCACCGTAGCAGAGCCAGGATTTGGCCGAGGAAACCAGCCGCTGGGGCACCTCGGCCCCCCGTGTCCTGGCCAGCTCACCGATGGCAAAGGTGCGCTCCGCATCCCAGGGCAGAGCCAGGCTTCCTTTTGCCAGCTCATACGATCCGGGCAGATACAGGAATGAGGGCAAAAGGTTTCGGTACTCCACTGCTCCCTCATGAACCAACTGGGGAATCTGAAGATAGTGAACCTCGTAATTACCTTCCCTGACCGAAGGGTCTGCGGTATCGACAAATCCTACCGCACAGTTGGTCGTACCCAGGTCAATGCCCACAATATACCGTGAATCTATCATGAAAATCCTCCTGAAAAAGCTTTGCCGGCTATTGCCTTATGGTAAACTTCAAGTTTTTGCCCTTCTCGGCTCATTCTCTTCCGGTGGCTTGATAACCTCTACTTCAGCCGGGGCGATCACCGATGGGTCCTGGCCCTTCGGCAGATCAGGCAATTTTACCTTACAGGCCCTCCAGCCGTGATGTTTCAAGATTCCGGTAAAGGGCGGATCCCCGATCACATATCCACTCAGCCGAACCACGGAAGGGTCGATTCCCTTCTCGACGGTCACCGTGCTCCCCTCCGGCTCTTTCCTGATCGGCTCAACCGCGAGGATATCATCCAGCGCTTTTTTACACCCTTCATGAACTGTCCTTACCGCCGCCCCTATCTGGTAGTCAGAATAAGCGGAAATATCTTCCTGAAGAAAGTCGATCAGACGACCTTCCCGCTGCAGAAGGGAGAGTATCTGAATTCCCTCTGGGGGGGCTCCGGAAAGAATGCTGGAGATCCTCTTTGCCATTTCATTATTCTTGAGCACGGTAAAAAAGCTTTTGAAAGCCAAACCCAAGCTCCCCATCGATCGCCTCCTTGATTTCTTTATAAACTTGAACTTTCACCAAAGTCTTATAATTGTCGGCCGACAAAATTAAAAATCCCTTGATGTTTATTCTTTGATGGTAATTTCTCACCCATTACCGGGGCAAACACAAAATTATACCATAAAAAGAGAAAGAAAGGGAGAGGGGGAAAAAGGAGGTATTGCAATACAGATAAGTCCAGGTTATTATACACAATATATACATAATTTATGTATATTAATGTTACTATCTTTACATATGAAGAAAGTTGCTGTATACTATGCGAAATAAATTCCCATCAAGGAAACGCCTGAATAAATTTAACACACATAAGCTATCACTAACCATAGATGAACTATTATTTGGAGGGCATTAAATATGAATAAAAACTTTCTCTTCTTCTTTCAATCCGCATCTCTTTTTACCCTCTGTATGATCAGAAAGTGTGAGTGGAGCGCTTACTCTCTTACTTTGACTATCATCACCATTACTCTGATGATCCTGAGCTTTTTGGTTGCCTGATTGAATAGGCCATCGCCCTTTTTTTAAGGAGCGAGGACCTCAATCAGGCCATGAAGAATTTCCGGGATAGTGAATCCCATCTTGAGAGGAATGACAAAGGTCAGGAGCATTGACAGGAAAATGATGAGCAGGGCAATAATGTCCGGCTTTTTCACCCGGAAAGGTCGCTCATCAGTTTCAATACGAGCATTTTCAGCCAGTTCATTGCTGAGGTGGACCACACAACTGCTGGCTTTTACCGTTCCAAAAACACGGGGCATCATCTCGGCTGTTTTAATCAAGCCCTCGAATTTGAAAATCCTCAATACTCTGGCCAGATACAATTGCGGATTCGCTACGGCAAAAGCGACCGAATGATGGGAGACGACATCAATGCACAGGCCGATGAAGAGAAACGTCAGGTCCAATTTGCAATGGGACAGGGCGATGAGAATGTCCATTCCCGAAAATCCGGCGGAAATTTTTGTTCTCTTGTAAATCTCCAGAACAAAATGAGCCATCACCCAGACGGCAAAGTAAAACAGACCGCAGGTTAAAGCGATAACAGCCGCTCCCCCAACATAGACAATAAGAAAGAGTTTTCGCGTGTCATGAGTAATGGCAAAAAGTTCCACATTTTGTCGTATCCATTCCATGCTTTTCCTGGCCCTCGCTGATTCTTAAGCTGTTATCATGAGCAGGCATTTTCCGCTGCCGGGAATAGTTTTATTTTCAGCAAGAACAATACCACCGCGACCATTTCTCATGGATAATTTGATGAGTGGCTGAAAGATCAGGAAAAATCTGGCAGGATTACACTCAAGTATGGGGTGATAGTACCGGGGACCAGGAGAAAATATATGGCCTGTTGCATAAAAATTTGTCTAAGATAAGGTCATAAAATTTTGTTGCCTGACATTTTTCTGATAACCCACGTGTATACCGGGGAATCTGATTTACTGCTTTCAGATTCCCCAAAGAAAATAGAATAAAAGCTTACCCAGTATATTTTTCGACCTCCAATTGAAAATCCATCGGATATAATTTACTGATACCCACTCCACAGGAGATGTGCTCCTGTATGGCCGCAAGCTGCCCGGCTACTTGAATGAAACAGGAAAAAGCCGATTGACAAGGGCGGGCTGATTGTTTACTATATCCTTCATGGGGTAAGCTTATGAACACAAACTCTGCCGAATCAGAACGGATCAGCGAGATCATTTCCATTTTAAAATCGACCTATCCGGAGGCCAAAACCGCTCTGCGGTTTTCTTCACCGCTTGAGCTGCTCATTTCCACAATCCTTTCAGCCCAGTGTACGGATGAGAGGGTAAACAAGGTCACCAGGACCCTGTTTGCCAAATATCCTTCAGCCAAAGCCTATGCCAGGGCAGACCTGGCGGAGCTGGAAGAGGATATCAGGCCGACCGGCTTTTTCCACAATAAAGCCAGAAACATCAAAGCCTGCTGTGAGCACCTGGAG
Source organism: bacterium (assembly GCA_040755755.1). Taxonomy (NCBI): domain Bacteria; species bacterium. The sequence continues at coordinate 91,980 of JBFLZW010000055.1, forward strand.
GAAAAGTTTCAGGGGGAGGTTCCCAACCGGCTTGAGGACCTGACTCAATTGCCCGGTGTAGGACGTAAAACTGCCAATGTGGTTCTTGGTAATGCCTTCAACATTCCCGGCCTGGTGGTAGATACCCATGTCAAGCGGGTGGCGGGGAGGCTTGGTCTTACCAGCCAGAAAGATCCGGATAAGATCGAGCAGGAATTGATGAGCATCATCCCCCGTGAGGAGTGGATTCAGTTCTCCCACCTTCTGATATTTCATGGCCGCGCAATCTGCAAAGCCCCCAAACCCTCATGCCCCATCTGCCCGGTTGCAAGACTTTGCCCCTCTTACTGTAAGTGGAGCCATTGATGCGCTCTATTGTCAGGGCACCAGGATCACCCTGCCGATAAGGAAGAGGGGTGAGATGACAGAAAGAGAGCACCTTGTGCTGAGGGAGGTTATTTTCCCATAAGATTCTTCCTCATCAATCGTCATTTATTATAAATTTAACCATCCAGAAATTCGTCCCCCCATTATTCAATATATCGTTCACTGATGCAGTATCATTGCAGTGATGATTGAAACATTCAAACTTACCTGTCAGGAGAACAAGAAGATGAAACATTCTTCGCTTCAAGGCCCGCCCCCTGCATTCCGGCCAGAGCAGGAAAATTATCGCCTCCGCCTCCGGTTCGAGTATGGTCCCCTGGATGACGGAACCTTATGGGTACGGACCCCCAACCGGGGGCTTTTCCATGTAGACTGGCTGACTCTGCGGCTCCTTCTGGAACTGAACGGGGGAAGAACGATATCAGGGCTTGCTCAAAAATACAAAGTTGAGCAGCAGGAATTATACTCCCTCCTGACGAGTCTTGAGAAAGAAGGCTCGATCGTCCCGGCCAGACAGGGGAAAATCACCATGGGCCGTCAATGGGACGACATTCACCTGTTACCCTTTATCCTCCTCTTTCTGATGCTTGCCGCTGTCCAGGTGGAATATTTTCGCACTCTGGCCAGCACGGCCACGCTCAATCACCGATATGAAGGGCTGCTGATCGGGCTGATCTCCATTGTGCCCATTATTCTCCATGAGATGGGACATTACCTGGCGGCCAGGCCCTATTTCGCCCCCCGGCTGGGTTTTACCCGCCTCCTCTTTTTTCCGGCGGTGTATATGGATACTCACCCGGCCTGGTGTCTGCCGCCCAACATCCGGCTGCTCATCAATTCGGCGGGGATGCTGGCAGACCTTGTCTTCAACACCCTGCTGGTCGTGCTTGTCCTCTGGCATCCTCCACTGGAGTATTATGTTACTCCCCTGCTGCTCCTCCAATACACCCGCTGGACCATTATCCTGAACCCCATGGTTAACGGGGATGGTTACTGGCTCTTATCGGATCTTACCAGAAACGTCAACCTGCGGCAGCGGGGGCGCGAGTACCTGAGAAAGGGGAGATTTCACTGGCTTTCCCTGTATGGCTTGTTTTCCCTGATATTTTCCCTCCTTTCCATAGTGGGTTTGGTCTGGTTCGCTGCCAATATTTTCGGGAGGATTATCCTTCCTTTCTTTCATTGACAGGAGGTGGCTATGCAGCTTGAATTTTTAAAGGTATTTATCTCCCTCATGGCTGTTGTTGCTCTTGCGGCCTCGGCCTGCAAGATTCTGAAAGAATACGAGCGGGCAGTAATCTTTCGCCTGGGAAAATTGCGGGGCACCAGCGGGCCGGGACTGGTTTTTCTGATCCCGCTGATTGACCGGATGCACAGGATTGACCTTCGGCTGGTATCGATCGATGTTCCCCGGCAGGATATTATGACCAGAGATAATGTGCCGGTAACTGTGGATGCAGTCGTTTACTTCAATATCACCGATCCGGCCAGGGCCATAATCAGCATTCAAAATATCTATCAGTCCACCTTTCTGATCGCTCAGGCTACCCTGCGCAGTGTTCTTGGCCAGGTGGAGCTGGATGATCTTCTCAGCCAGCAGGCCAAGCTCAATCAGCAATTGCAGCAGATTATCGCCGTAACCACCGGCCCCTGGGGAATTGCGATCCCCATCGTCGAAATCAAGGAAGTTACCCTGCCCGAAGAGATGAAGCGGGCCATGGCCAAACAGGCAGAGACCGAGCGGGAGCGGCGCGCTCTTTTGATCGACGCTCAGGGGGAATATCAGGCCGCCGTGACTCTGGCCAAAGCGGGCGAGATTCTGTCCGGCAATCCCCAGAGCCTGCAATTGCGCTACCTCCAGACCCTGCGGCATGTTTCCACCCAGAAAGGCTCGACTATCCTTTTTCCCTTCCCTCTGGACCTGGTCAGTCCCTTTATCGATGGAATACGAGGGCTTCGGCCAAGGGATGCCAGGGAGGAAGCGGAGGCTGGCATTCAGGAGGAAGAGACTGCTCCCTCCAGTGAATCCACGCTCCCGCAGCGGCAGCCTTCAGTCCCCCCGTCATCTCCCCAGCAGGTCCGGCTGGCTCAGTACCAGCAAAAGTGGCGAAATGGCCGCCTTCAGCCGCAATACGTACAGTGGCTGAGCACGAACCGCTGTCAGTTTCAATGCTCACACTGCGAAACCACCGCCGGGGAGGTGAATCCGCGCGAGCTGACCACCGGCGAAGTCATGAAAGTTATCGATGAGCTGGCAGATGCGGGATGTGAATTCTTTTCCATAACCGGTGGTGAACCCCTGCTTCGCCCCGATATCTTTTCGATTGCCCGATATGCCCACGAGCGGGGGATGAAAGTAGGGCTCACCACCAATGGCCAGGCTGCGGAGGATAACCTCATGGCCCTTGAGCAGGCCCGCTTCGACTCGCTGATCATCACCCTGGACGGCTGCCGGAATACCCAGGACCGCCTGCGTGACAGCCGGGGATCGTATGAGCGGGGAATCCGGACCATAGAATTCTTCCACGATCTCGGGGCCCCCTTCATCGGTGTCAGCACCATTCTGCTGGATGAAAATATCATGGAGCTTCCCCAGTTGACCGAGGAGGTTTTTCAGGCCGGAGCACACCAGCTCCAGTTGCAGCCGCTCCTTTTTCAGCATGGACATCCCGTCCGAAACAACCCGCAAGTCGTACAACAAGCCTTCCGGTTTGTCCTTGAAGCCAGAAGGCGGGGATTTTCGGTTGAGCCCGGCGAGCCGTTCGGATATCTTGGCCCCCTGGATCCTCTGATCCGTGCGAATCCCTTTTTCTGCGGCTGCGGCTGGAACACGCTCTGCATCGACCATGAGGGGGGAATACTCGGATGCGCGGTTCCGGCGTTCTCCGGCCAGATGGAAGGAAACATCCGGACTGATTCTCTCACCAAAATCTGGGAGCAGGAGTTTGGCAGTTTCCGCAAAAACCTGCCCTCCGGGCTTTCCGATACCTGCCGGCAATGTCCCCACCTTTCACTGTGCCGGGGAGGATGCTGGCTTTTTCGTGCTCAAGGATTGAACCCCTGCTTCCTTCCGGAAGCGGAACACGTTTATCAGGAGATCTCGTATGCGCTATATCCTCAAACTGCTGAAGGAAAATCCCCGGTATTACCTTGACAAGATAAAATATTATCCCCGCAGCGTAGTCTGGGAGCTGACCCTGCGGTGTAATATGAATTGCGCCCATTGCGGCTCCGAGGCAGGCCCTGAGCGTGGCCGGGAGCTTGACCACGAGGAGGCCCTGGACCTTTGCCGTCAACTGGGCAGGCTGGGGTGCGAGATCCTGACCCTGCTGGGGGGGGAACCCTTTCTGCGGGAAGACTGGGATGAGCTGGCCCGCTGTCTTGCGGAGTATGGGGTCAAGGTAAATGCCATTACCAATGGCTATCTTATGAATCAGGCCCTGGTTGACCGGATCAGGAAGGCCGGACTTACCAATGTGGCCGTAAGCCTCGATGGGCTCAGGGAAACCCATGAGAAGATCCGGCGAAAGCCGGGCTCCTTCCAGCGGGTGCTGGATGCCTTTACCCTGCTTCGCCAGAATGATGTCTCTTCGGCCATGGTCACCACCGTTTGCAAGGATAACCTGTCCGAGCTGGAACGGATCTACCAGATCGTCAGGGAAAAAGAGGTGGAAATCTGGCAGTTGCAGCTTGGTGTCCCCCGCGGACGGCTGTGCGAGCACTCCGAGTTTATCATTCAGCCTGAAGATATGCGCATTGTTGAGCAATTCGTGCTTCAGGTTCGCCGGGAAGGCCGCATCCGCCTGGATGTGGCCGACAATATCGGCTACTTTGGCCAGCATGAGGAAATCCTGCGGGCAAACCTGCCCGGACGTCTGCCTTTGTGGACCGGCTGCTTTGCCGGTATGCAGGCCCTTGGCATCGAAGCCAACGGGGATATCAAAGGATGCCTTTCCATGCCATCCCTCCCGGAATTCATCGAGGGCAATGTCCGGCAGGAATCCCTGGCCGATATCTGGAACAAGCCGGGAAATTTCGCCTACAACCGCAGCTTTCACACCGGCCTGCTGGAAGGAGACTGCGCGGACTGTGAGTTTAACTATGTCTGCCGGGGAGGATGTAAATCCACGGCCTACTGTTTCAGCGGGTCGATTTTCAATAACCCCTATTGCCTCTATCGCCTCGAAAAGAAGGAGAAAGAGAGGAGGTAGTCATCATGGCTCATATCTTTTTCGAAAAACTGGAAAAGCGGCGCAGCACCCAGTCGCTGTATTATGGAGGATTCGAATCCTCCTCCGGCAGCATGGTGCCCAAGGTTTCGTACAAAACGCCGCAATCAACAATCCGTGCTTATTACGGAACCTCTGTTCCTGACCAGCGGTGTCAGCCGGACTATGAAATACCCGCTCGCGAAATGAACTATTTATACGGAATATCCCCTCCCCGCTTTCTCTACGGAGTGGCCCCTCCGGAAATGCGGACGTATTATGGAGTGTCCATTCCCCCGGCAAGCGAATCATCCTGGACTTTCCCAGCCAATGGCTGGTCTTCCTGGACGTATCCCGCTGGGAGCTCATCGTCCTGGCCCTATCAAGGCGGGAGCGGATCATCCTGGAACTACCCGGCAAGCAGCGAATCCATCTGGGGAATCAGCAGCTTTCTTTCTCCCCTGTGGAATACTTTTCAGACAGTTATCAACTGGCAATTCTCTCCCAAGCAATCAGCACCGTGGGCCGTAAGTCTCTATGCAGTTCAACTCCCCGGCCAGAGCATGCTCTCTCAGTCATTTTCTCTTCCGACTGCATCCTATTCAATGCCGAGCTCTACTAATTATTTTCCATCTTGGAATGTTCAATAAGCGATATTTCAGTATACCGAATGAGCCGCATTATCTTGCCGTATGACCGATAAGAGAGATTGCAGGATCGACCATGCCTGCAATGGTTCAAGGAGGGAACCGGACTGGGCGGAAGGATATGCAGGCATGGCCATACCTGCACAGAAAAGGAGATAATCATCATGGCTCATATCTTTTTTGAAAGGCTGGAGAACCGGCAAAGCACACAGGCACTGTATGGAGGAGAGGATTAAGACTCCCTGCCAACAAGCCCGTCGCTTCTGAGTGGGGAGAATCAAGTTTGTTTTACAGAGCTTACCCTCTGTACGGCGTCCAGCCGTCAAAACCCTGGCCGATTCCTGGTGGCGGTGGTTCTTCCGGCAGGATGGGTGGGTTCCTTAGTCTCTGGTGGAACACCCTGGAAGAATTTTGGGAGCAACGGTACCCCGATCATAGATTAATGTATATGATACACTTCCCTGCCAAAAAGTAATGTATGCAATAACAGCCGAAAGATAAAATCCGACAAACACTCATGCCCGGGACAGTGGAGAAAAACCGGCTGCCCCGCCGGGCATGAGTGCTGGAAAAATCTTTCCAGCTATCCATTATCCGCTGGCTCTGAAAGCCTCAAAAAGCACTGTGTCTGACCTTCTATCTTTGTGCTATCTCTGCCTCGAATAAGCTCGAATGGAATACCTCTTGCATTTTCTGAGGAGGACTTTCCAGCATAAGGAGGCGACCATTATGGCTCACATCTTTTTTGAAAGGCTTGAAAACCGGCAAAGCACCCAATCGCTGTATGCAGGGTATGGAATACCTGCCACTACACCGAGGCTCTATTATGGGATTCAGACCACTGACACGGCAACCTATTACGGGGTGGGAGTGCAGACAACTTCACAATATAACCCTCTTCTTTACCCATCCTTCGGCAGCTACCCCTGGGGCGGGTGGAGCAGTTGGGGTTACGGATATGGATACAATCCGTATGGATTTGGCAGCTATTCCCTGTTCAATCCCATCGCCCTTTGGAATAATCCCTTCACTCCATACGCCTCCCCCTGGGCAAATCCCTTCTCGAACCTGTGGGGCGGCATCAGTAACCTATTCTCTCCCTTGTGGAATATCTTCGGGGGGCTTTTCGGCTGGCAGTCCTCTCCCTGGTCTGGGTATCCTGTTTCTCCAGGGTCATATACACCCGATCCCGGAGGGGCTGTAGCAATCTATGCCGCTCCGATCAGCGGTCCGATTGCTCTCTATGCAATCGATCTGCCTTCAACAAGCACGTCTTATTCACCGCCTGGCTCTACCGTGTGGGCACTCTATGGGATCAGCCAGCCGGTCTCGAGCTGGCCTTATTAAATAAGGACGCTCATAGCAGTACGATCACACCTTTTAAAAGTGATCAGCCCCCTGGAGGGTGGTGTGTTCACAATCTATGACCTGTTCATAATTTTTATGATATTTTCCCGTAATGAATGGAGAGAGTCATCGTCTATAGAGGCAAAATGGTTTAGATAATGAAATAAAGAAAAAAATCGAAAATTCAGGTAATTTCCTTTGCCCTCCCTTGATAAGAGGAGTTAAACACTCCCATTTATCATCCCCTAGAACGGGGCCATCAACCCAAAAATTTTGGCCGTTGATGGCCCCTTTTTATTTTTGGGCAGGTTGTTGGGCCTGTTCTACCGCCTCAATCACATACCGGACCGAAGGAAGTGTCTGGGAGAGGGGTATTTCCCCTTTCAAGTATTTTAGCGTGTTGGTAACGATTTCAATCCGCTCCGGATCCGAAGGGTGGGATTGAAAGATGGGGAAAAGCTGAGTAATAGACTGGGCGTAGTTTTTATACACCTGATGATACTGCTGAGATTGCCTGTCATGCTGATTCTGGCTTTTTTTGAGCTGCTCTTCAGCCTGCTGAAGCTGCCGGCGGGCATCGGGAGAATCGGGTCTGGCCTGAAGCTGCCGATAAGAAGCATCATAGGCGAGCTTTCTCTGCTCCAGTTCACGGGCTGACTGCTGCAAGCTCGAATAGCTTCCCCGAAGCTCTTTTTCCTTCTCCTGCTTCACCTGGCTGGCCTGCTGACTCATCCTGGCAAAAAAATCCTCAAAGCCAAGAGGGTTATAGCCGGCCCGGTAAGTATACATTACCGCCAGAATATCCGCCTCCCGCTCGTGTCTTCGGGAGTAGCCGGAGGAGAGCGCCTGATTGGTCAGACCGATCAGTTGATCCGCGGTCTGATTTTGAAAGGCAACATTAGCCAGAACTGCACCAATGGTAGGAAGGAACATTGACCGTTGCTCTCTCTGCAGGTGGGCCCCGATTCCATGAGCCATTTCATGGGCCAGAATTCCAGCCAGCTCATCGTCGCTCTTGACATAATCAATCAAACCCGTGTAGACGTACAGCAATTCTCCGCCGGTATTGAAAGCATTGACCTGCTTGCTTTCGATAATCTTGACCCGGAATGGAATCTGCGGAGCATGAGACACAGCCCTGAGGCGGTCAACCATGGTTTGCAGCCTCTTGTTGAGAGCGGGATCGTTATTCAGCCGCTGACCTTCGGTTACCTTGGGATCTACAGCCGCAGCCTGACCCATGGCATCATCCCACTGGGCCGGAGCGCGGGTCAATGCTGCCGTCAGATCCTGCGCCGGTTCAAGTCCCAATGAGCTTTTGACCTGCCGGCTCACTTCAGCACAACCAGACAGGGAAAGAAAAACCCACAATACAAAAATCCAGGTTGCCACCTGGAACCCTTGATAGGCAGTCCTTATTTTCCTCTGAGGCCTTATCATAGCCATCTCGCTTCCCTCCCTTATGTTTGTTAGGATTCAGCAGCCAGGAGCTAATATTCTGACTCCTCTAGTATATCGTTACTCTACCATAAAAAAAACGGATCGGTCTACAGGAAAAAATGCTCTCACCTGGCAAAGCAAAAGGGGTGAGCCCGGAAATGAAGCTCACCCCTTTTGCCTTCTCGCAAAAACCGATAGTTAACTTCTTATATTGTCGGAACAACACTCAAGCTTACATTAAATTCTCCCGTGTCAGATTTGAGGAAGAGAGCATCATGGATAAGATAAGTTCCGGTCATGAAAGAGGCGCTGACCAGCGTGCAGGTCAAGTCTTCATAATATGTTACCAGGGATACCGGATCGAGGTAGGAGCCGCTCAGGGTAAAGGGACTTCCAAGATATGCGCCAGATACATTGATTGGGATCGGGATCAGTTTATTCAGGAGCAGCCCGGCAGTTCCTGAAACGGTCCTGGTGAGAGTATTATAGACCAGGTTCATATTGCAGATTCCCCCCTTAAGGCTGATATAGCTGAGCCAGGTACCACTCCAGGTTCCGGTTGGATTGATAAGCCCTCCACCTCCGCCAAGGAGAGTAGTCGTCAGGGTAGTCAGGGCAGCCGGTGAGCGAACCGGCTCGACCAATGGCAAAGTGTCAGATGCAAGAGGATATCTTCCCAGTCCATACAGGCCTAATCCCAAGCCTCCGTATAATCCGTAGAGTCCACCATATAACCCGCTGCCATAAAGGCCGTAGAGTCCACCTCCATACAAACCATAGCCATACAGCCCGCCGTAGATCGGAGAGCCATACAGACCATAGAGTCCATAGAGTCCGTAGCCATACAGCCCGCCGTAGATCGGGGAGCCATACAGGCCATAGAGCCCACCGTAACCATACAGCCCGCCATACAGGGCATAGTCATAAATAGTTCCTAAGGGGACACCATAGTTATAGTAGGCCTGTCCGTTCAGAGGCACACAAACCAGGGCTGTCAGGCAAAAGAGAATAACAGCTCCTAACTTCACTTTGGATAACTGCATAATTTACCTCCTTTAAACATAAAATCTTTAAGTATCCAATTGCCTGGATAAATCAAAAGAACTTAAAAGTAGTCTGCCTTGCCTTACCACCTCCTCTGATTAAGAACGTAATAGTATTATCTTTTCACTCAAACTAGTGCTCAATTGCATTTGGAAATCAAAGGAACATTCACTATAACAGCGGAAAAAACTCGACTTTGACGTTTATTGCCGAACCCCGGCACGGCCGGAATATTACAAGTTGCGAAAGAGATAAAAGCGAAGGGTTATCAGAATCCTGGAGAATGAGTCAACGAGAAGATATCAGTGAGTCTCAACAAGTCAGCAATTCCTGCTAGATCATCAATCTACCCTCCCTCAACATATCGTACGGCTAATGTATGGACTATAAATACAGACGGAAATCACCTTTCTCATATTATATACCGCCAAAATATTTCTTGACAAATTTATTTTAGCAGTGGAATCACTCTTTCAATTATGCTATGGTATCGAAATGATAATCCGGTCTCTTGATTATTACCTTGAACCTTTCCAGGTGGCCGCACATGTGGCTGAGCGGCCTGACTTTGCCTTTCTGGACAGCAGCGACCATCAGCATGGGCATGGTCGATGTTCGATAATCGCCCTTGAACCATTTCTTAAATTTTCCTATAACCAGGGGCAAAGCCAGCTTTCTTTCCTGAGACACACTGATCATGACCGGGACGATTCATCCTCTCAGATCACGGATGAGTTGTTCCCTTTCGACCTGATCAACCAGTTCACGGGCAGGGCGGGTGACCCATTCGGCACCCTGCGGAAATTACTGGCCATATTCCAAATTCCCGAACATCCAGCTTTTCCAATCCCGTTGGGAGCTTCGATTGGGTATATCTCATATGACCTTGGGGCGTCTCTGGAAGCAGAGGTACCGCTTCTTGATGGATTCCAGGAATGGCCGCAGATGGAGTGGAGATTCTACGATACTCTCCTGATCTTTGATCACCGTCAAAGGATTATCACTCTGGTTTCGACCGGCTTTCCCTTCCAGGGAGCACAGCAGGATCAGTGGGCGCAATTGCGGTTTTCCCGTTTTCTCGCTCTGCTGGAAAAAATTTCGGCTGAGGAAAGGGATTTTGAGGAGAATGGCAGGGATACGGGTAATTCCTTTTCCTTATGGCAAGATCCTGCTGACCTGCTGGTCAGCCCTCAGAGGCGTGACGTGCTGAGGTCCAATTTCACCGCTGTCTCCTACCAGGAATCGGTCAAAGTTATCAAGGAATATATCGCCCGTGGGGATGTCTATCAGGTAAACCTCTCCCAGCAATTCTCCTGCGAATCCGAAGAAGCGGGATTCGATATCTACCGGAAAATCCGCCGGGTCAACCGTGTTCCCTACGGGGGCTATCTTCGGTTCGGTCACCGGGAAATTCTCTGCTTCTCTATGGAGTGCTTTCTGCGGATGGAGGGCAGAAAGGTTCAAACCAGACCGATCAAAGGGACATTGCCCAGGGGCAAAACCAGGCGGGAAGACCTTGCCCAGGCCAGGAAATTATGGCAGAGTGAGAAAGACCGGGCAGAGCTTTTGATGGTGGTGGACATGGAAAGGAATGATCTTGGAAAGGTCTGCGATTATCACACCGTCCGGGTGGATCGGCTGTTTGAGGTGGAAAAATACGCCACTGTTTTTCATCTGGTATCGACCGTGAGCGGCCGATTACGACCTGAATTTGATCACCTGGACTGCCTTTTGGCCTGCTTTCCGGGAGGATCAATTACCGGCACGCCAAAGATCCGGGCCATGCAGGTTATCGCTGAGCTTGAGAAAATCAGGCGAGGGGTCTACTGCGGAGCACTTGGCTATTTTGGCTTTAATCGGATTTCCGATTTCAATATTCCCATCCGGACCATCCTCAAGCAGGGGCCACGGCTTTGGTTCAATGCCGGAGGCGGAGTAGTGGCAGACTCAGATCCTTATCTTGAATACCTGGAAACCCTGCACAAGGTCCGGGCATTTCTGGCCTGCCTGCTGCAGGCCACCAGCCCGGTGCCGGGTGAGATATTCTCCTCAACTCTCAGAGGCGAAAAAGGAAGCTACTGACAGCGCCACCATAATAAAGCCTCCTGCGATGTACAAAATAAATGGCAGAGAGAAGCGGTCGATACTTCCCCCTCCCCCCAGAAACAGCTCTCGATTGGCAATGAATCCCCAATAAAAGCAGAAAACAAAGGAAACCGATAAGCCAAGGCGATATCTTTTCAAAAGCAGACAAAAGGAAATAATGGACGTATAAAGCCCCATCTGCCATAAGGGAACCATCAATCTGTTGTTCCAGAGAAAAGCGCAGGGAACATTTCGCAGCAATTCTCCTATCTGACCCATGCCAATCTCCTCGTATTGTTATTAGAGTTAATTTTAGACCTTACTATCCTTATCGGAATCCCTGTCTCTGGTATCGGGGAGAGAGGAAAGGAAGTGAAGTAATCAAACCTTCTTCATAAATATGGCGTAGTTTATGCATCAAATAGCGACTAAAAGGAGGGCTATGAATCAAGGACCTCAACCTGATCTGAATTAACCAATACCATTGGGGGGAAAGATAGGAGATGAACCGCAATAACAACATATTATCAAAGGATAGTTCCTAATACCTCACACATTGCCATTTTTTTCTGTAACAATCGAGTGGAGACAGGTTATGAAAGAAGATAAAAGTTTTATGAGCTTGTTACTGGACATGCTGAAAAATGGAAGTGTAAGCCGACGGAATTTCATTAAACTGGCGACAGCATCAGGTATAACCCTTGCCGCAGCCGAAACTGTCATGGCTGCCCAGCCTACCGGATGGAGCTGCTTTGGCTGTCATAATCAGGCACCGTCATCACCATCTTTTATACCTGACCAGATCACCGAGGATTTAAGGAAGCATGCAGACAGTCTTGGCATCGAGCTTGTCTGGGATAGAGGTGCTCCCTGCGAATGGTCTCATAAAGGAACTGCCGGAGCCGCCGGGCTGTGTTGTTTCCGTTGTCAGATGGGGCCCTGTACTCTGGGAAAAGCTACGGGTGAGGAAAGAGGCACCTGCGGCGCTACCGCAGACATTATCGCTGCCCGTGATTTAATACGGCGTATTGCCGGGGGTACGGCTGCTCATGTCGAACATGCCAGGGCAGTAGCCAAGACACTGAAGGCAGTGGCCTTGGGAACGATTTCCGGCTACCATGTTGTAGATGTGGCAAAATTAGAGGCCATTTATACCGGATTAGGTTGCACGGGAGCAAATAAAGCACTTGCCGTAGCTGAAAAGAGTCTGGAAGACCTGGGAAAAAGCGAGGGAATTCCTGCATGGCTTGAATACCGGGCCAGCAGTGAACGGAAAAAGGTATGGGCGTCCCTGGGCATTCTCCCGACCGGTGCAGGTGCTGAAATCAGTGAAGCCCAGCACAGGACCCATATGGGTGTTGACGCTGACATGGCCCATCTGGCAACGTGTGGCCTCAAACTCGGATTGGTTGACGGATATTGCGGAATGCATATGGCTACCAATCTGCAGGATGTCATTTTTGGTACTCCAGCCCTGACAACTGCCAAAGCAAACCTTACGGTAATCGAGAGAGATAAGATCAATCTGGTGGTCCACGGTCATGAGCCGATCTTATCGGAAAAGATCGTCGAGGCAGCCAATACCTATAACAGCACCAGGCCATCTGTGCCAATTAATGTCGTAGGCATGTGTTGTACCGGAAATGAAGTCCTCATGAGAAAAGGTATTAATGCTGCCGGTACTATGGTACAACAGGAATTAGCCATAGTTACCGGCGCGGTAGAGGCAATGGTGGTAGATGTCCAGTGCATTATTCCCAATGTACAAAGGGTCGCCTCACGGTTTCACACCAAAATAATCACTACCAATCCACACGCCAGGATTACCGGTGCTCTGCATATCGAATTCGAACCGCAAAATGCTGATTCGGTGGCCCGGGAAATTGTACAAACCGCTGTTCAAAACTATCGGAATCGAGATCAATCCAAGGTGTATATTCCCGATATTCCTCCCAAGGATATTGTGGCTGGTTTCTCGGTTGAACAAATCATTCAGGCCCTTGCAGCCATAAACCCGACCAGTCCCTTGAAACCATTGGTAGATAATATCGCTGCCAATAATATCCGGGGTATCGTTGCGGTCGTAGGCTGTGTCACTCCCCGTGATACCTACGGTTATCGCCATGTTACCATAACCAAAAGGCTTTTGGCGGAGAACATCCTGGTTGTCGGAACCGGGTGCTGGGGACATGTGGCTGGACAATATGGACTTCTCACCGCAGATCCTGCCTACCCCGGTGTGGGCGACGGGCTCAAAGCGGTTTTACAGGCGGTAGCAAAAGCAAATGGGCTCGAAGCTCTGCCAGCCTGCTGGCATATGGGATCGTGCGTGGATAACAGCAGAATCGAAGATGTGGTGAATGCGGTCGCCGGTTATTTAAACATCAAGAACAGCCAGTTACCCATAGCTGCCTCCGCCCCTGAATTTATCACCGAAAAAGCTGTGTCTATCGGCACCTGGGCGGTCGATCTTGGCATCTTCACCCATATCGGCGCTCAGCCCTATATCAGTGGAAGCCAAAATTTGGTTAATCTTCTGACTGATGGCGTGGAAACCCTTACCGGAGGAAAATTCTACGTAGAGCAGGATCCTGAAAAAGCTGCCGATACCCTGATAGGTGTGGTGAACGAAAAACGCCGGAATCTCGGCTTGCCGGTGACTGCCTGCAATGGCGATCTCAATGGAGACAAGCAGATCACCCCGGTGGATGCTCTGATTGCCTTCAAGTGCTATACGGAAGCTAAGCCTTGCCCGGATTGTGCTGATGTAAACAAGGATGGCGAGGTTACTCCAGCGGATGCTCTTTGCTTATTCCACAAGTACCTCCAAAAACCGAATTGCCTTGATTGATCATTCGGAAAATCGGGGGCAGCTACCCCGCTTTTTAAAAAGCGGGGGGTAGCTGCCCCTTTTCTTTTTCGTGCTCTCCTGCTGAGAGTCTATCACAAAATGATCGGATATGCCGGTGGAAAATATCCGAAGGATGAAGTACAATATATTGTGTGGCAATGAATTATTATCCTATAATAGCAGGATAACCAGACAAAGGAGCAAAGGAGAGTATGCGCTTTCTCAATCCCAAGACGGATTTTGCCTTCAAGAAGATATTCGGCAGCAGGCAGAGTAAGGATATTCTGCTTTCCTTCATCAATGCCATGCTGCGCTTCAATCCAGAGCATGAGATTGTCGATCTGACGATTATCGATCCTTACCAGGCCCCCCAGATCAAGGGGATGAAGGATACCTACCTGGATGTCAAGGCCAGAAGCAAAGACGGCAGAGAGATTATCATCGAGATGCAGGTATTGAATGTGGCTGGCTTTGAAAAGAGGATTCTCTACAATGCAGCCAAATCCTATTCCAATCAACTGAAGGAGGGAGAAGACTACCTGAAGCTCAATCCGGTCATAGCCCTTACCATTACTGATTTTATCATGTTCGAGGAGCCAAAGATTATCAGCAAATTCTGCCTCACAGAAAAGGATGATTTCTTCCAGTACCCCAATTCTGATCTTGAGCTGGTGTTTGTCGAACTGCCGAAGTTTAAGAAAACCGAAAAGCAGTTAGCCGATATCACGGATAAATGGATATACTTTCTGAAGAAGGCAGGCTCATTGGAGTTAGTCCCGAAAACCCTGGCGGTCGAGCAGCCCATATCCCATGCCTTCCAGATAGCCAATAAAGCCAACCTGACCCGTAAGGAACTGGATGATCAGGAACGTCGGGAGATGTTTATCCGGGACCAGCGAGGGATAGTAATCAAGGCGATTGAGCAGGGCCTTGAGCAGGGAATTAAACAGGGAATTAAACAGGGAATTAAACAGGGAATTAAACAGGGGCGACAACAAGGGCTCCTTGAAGCTATCTCTCTGGGGCTGGAGCTCAAGTTTGGCGAAGAAGGGTCGCAGCTTGTTGGCCAGATCAATAAAATAGACTCGATCGAACAGTTAGAAAAAATTAAGGAAGCAATCAGAACGGCATCAAGCTGCAAGGAGATAGAAAATTTAATTCTCAACGTCCGGGGCAATAAATCCGTGGGCAGTTAAATCAGCAAATAGGTAGTGTGTGGTATTTTGTAGGGGCAAAACCCCTTACCCCCCGCCGGACCAAACCTGGCGAGGGGTATCCGGGAAAAAGGGCATTTGCTCTATTAATCCATCAAATCCTGATCAACATCAAATTGCTGCGGGCTCAATTTCTCAGTAGGACTGATACTATCGGGTGAACCGGGTGCCGTTCCAGGAATCACGACCGTAATATCATCTCCATCGGTCTCCGGATACATAATGGAAGCACCAGTAATATCCTTAAGGTCTGTAATAATAGCACCGTCATAATTTTCAGCCAAGCTCTTGGTGAAGCGCAGAACGATCAAATTAAGATACCTTTTAACATTACTCGAGTCTGCCTTATTCCTACCTTCATATATCATAAAGTTGCCGGTCAATTCAATTTCCCATGAACCTATATATAATCTATCGACTGCACCGATTGTGCGGTTAATGATGAGGATCCCAAAGTGCTGGTATCAATTTTTATAACCTCACCAATACTATTACCATTGTGAATATAGATGTCTCCTTTATCATCAGATTTAACCTGGAATGCGTAGATATCGATGACCCAATCGTTATAATATTGTCAATTTCCTTGATTCCATGCGGCTTGACTGTGCCCCGTGGTAATTCCGCTCCATCTTTATCGAGCACACCCACACGAAACCAGCCGTCCATCTGTGGTCACCTTATAAAGACTATTGGGTTCCGTGGTAACCGCATCCGCTCCAGCCAGATCTCTGTAACCCGGTGTCTTGTAGCGTATCCTTGAAGAGGTGTTTTCGCTGCCAGCAGCTCAAGTTACCATAAAGGCATGAGCATTTGACAGATCAAGCCGGTGAATAAGTGCAGCAATTTCATCAGGGGTGTCTGATTCATCCGGGGGGTTTGGTTTATTCGGATCAACCGGTCCAGTCGGGGTGACTGTTGGTGTCAGAGGTTTTTTCTCATCTCCCCCCCATCGCCACCACCGCACCCAATTAGAATAGCAAGCAACGTTACCCTTGCGATAAATTTGCCGAAATCGCTCCTTACGATAGTCATATTTCAACCTCCTCTAACTAAAAACTAATGATCTCAACCTGTTAATTGCGGCCTATCAAAAATGCCGCATACATCACCTTGAGAAAACCTGAATATTAATTCCTATGTTCATATATCAATACGGTTTGGGAATCATTACTCTCACAAAAAATGACGGCAGGATCGTTGTAGTCCACTATCATCATAGTAATGATACTTTGAAAAGAAAAATTCTGAAAAGTATTATTGACGGGACTCGCTGGACTCAAGAAGACCTTGAAAGATTAAAGTTAATCTGATAATGGAAATGCCTTATAAAGGTTCGCTGTTTATTTCCATCCTTTATCCCGCCCTATTGGGAATAACATAGACAGTCCCTGTCAGCTTACTCCTTGAGGAAAAAAGACTTATTGAGTTTTTAGTGAATCTGTGCTATCCTTGGGCAATATAACACGTTAACTTTTCAGGTATTTCTTTTTTAGGTATATAAAAATGAGCACAGATTCATCCAAGGCTGGTTACATTTCCATTGTCGGTGCTCCGAACGTGGGTAAATCCACGCTTCTCAACTCACTGGTAGGGGAAAGACTGGCGATCGTTACTCACAAGCCCCAGACAACGCGGAACAAGATTCTGGGGATCCGGACCGAAAACGAGGCACAAATGATTTTTCTTGACACGCCGGGAATTCACCGGACTGCCAGGGCCAAACTTAACCAGCGAATGGTCCGGCGGGCTCTTGAGGCCATAAACGAGGCTGACCTGATCCTGTTTGTAGCCGATGCTTCCAGGCCCCTCCAGCCTGATGAAGAGTACACGATCTCGGTCCTTGCGCAGGCCAAGCGGCCGATCATTTTGATTGTCAATAAGATCGACCTTGTTCCCAAAGAAAATCTCCTGCCGATCATAGATCAGTACAACACGCGGCTGAAGCCCGCAGAAATCTTTCCCATCTCCGCCCTTCAGGGCGAGAATATGGAAGAGCTCATTCCCAAAATTATCAGCTATCTTCCTTCGAGTCCTCATTACTATCCTGATGATGCCCTGACTGATCGGTCGACCCGATTTATCGTGGCTGAAATGATCCGCGAGAAGGTTATCCGGTTGACCATGCAAGAGCTTCCCTATTCCACGGCGGTAGAGATCGAAGCCTTTAAGGAGAACAATCCCAACGGGGTTATCAGGATTTCGGCCACCATTTTCGTGGAACGGGATTCCCAGAAGGGAATTCTGATCGGCAGGGGAGGAAGCATGCTCAAACGAATCGGCCAGACAGCCAGAGAAGATATTGAACAATATCTTGGCTCTAAAGTGTTTCTTGAGCTCTGGGTTAAAGTGAGCAAGGACTGGGCCGATAATGAAAAATCTTTGAATGAGCTCGGTTATTAACCTCTTAATCTCTTACACTGGCCACTGATCATATGGCCACTGGCCACGCATAAATTTAGGATTATGTCTCTTGAGCGAATCAACGGAATTATTCTTAAAAGTATCAAATACAGCGACACTGACCGGATCATCACCGCCTATACGCAGGAGTATGGCAAAATTCAGTGCATCGCCAAAAGAGCACGGAAGCAGAAAAGTAATTTTACCTCCAGTATTGACCTGTTAACCCATGCCGAGCTGGTGATTGTGAAAAAAGGCGTTCAAAATATCTATTCCCTCCGGGAGGCGGTTATTATCCAATCGTACCATCGTTTGTATGATGATCCTCCCCGGCTTTATACAGCCTTTTACATGGCTGAGCTCATAGAGGAGCTGACTCCTGCGGAGGACAGGAAACCGGAAATCCTGGCCCTCATCCTGCGGCAGTTGGATATGCTGCAAAAAGGAGAGGATAGAGAAAAGCTCACCCTTATCTTTGAGGTCCGCTTGTTAGCCCTTTTAGGGTACCAGCCGCAGCTTGAAAAATGCCTGTTCTGTTCAACCCCTCCCGTATCGTCGAAGATCGGGTTTATTCCCTCGATGGGGGGGATTGTCTGTCAAAGCTGCTGCCGGAAAAAACGGATATCCTGCCCTGACATCTCGCTGGGGAGCCTGAATTTCCTGCGTCAGGCTGTTAAATTCCAATTAGCCAAAACTGACCGGCTTTACCTGACTGCTGCAAACCGGAAAGAGCTGATGAGCCTGCTGCACTCGTTCATCATGTATCACCTGGCCAAGGAAATCCGCTCCTACCGGTTTCTTCAGATTGGCTGTTGATACGGAGATGGAAAGTTACTGCAAGTCCCTGATGTCGGGCGAAACCAGGATACTGGTTTTTTGGGTCATGACAACGAGGCCGGGTTTGGCTCCTTTCGGTTTGGAAACATATTTTTTGAAGGCGTAGGCTACGGCTGCTTTGGTATCGTTTCTGGCTTTACTGAAAAAGGCTGCCAGAGAGGCTGCCTGCACGATGGTCGGGTAGGGAATCTGGGGCAGCCGGTCCGGGTTCCGGACAAGAACATGAGACCCCGCCGCATCCTGGGCATGGAACCACAGATCATCCTTGCGGGCGATCTTGCAGGTCAGGGCATCGTTACCCCGGTCATTTTTACCAACCAGAATCTCCAGCCCATCGACCGACACATAGCGGCGGATATCTTTGAAGGACAGCTTTTCAGAAGGCTTTTGGGGACTGGGATTCCTCTGCTCTTCTGATTGAATGATTCCCTCTTCCTGCAGGGCATCTCTCAACTCCTGAAGAACTGCAAGGCTGCTCTCAGCCGCAACCCTGCTTTGCCAGGAAGAGAGCAAGAGCACCTCTTTTTGAACATCCACAAGGCGCTGCCGGATGATTTCCAGGGATTTTCTGGCTTTGGTATATTTTTTATAATAGCCCTGGGCATTCTGAGCGGGAGTCAGCAGCGGATCAAGGGGGATAGTGATGGACGCTTTTTGCTGTGGATCAAAAAGATCCCTGGCTTCAAGGTGATCCATGCCTTTTTTGATCTGATGCACATAAGCCATGATGATATCACCCTGTTTCCGGTACTGATCTGCCTGCTCAGCTCTGGAAAGGTCCTCCTCCAGGGCTGATTGCCGTGCCTTTGCCTTATCAAGGGCCAGATGTATCCTTTGAGTGAGATGATCCCTCAGTTCCTGGACGGCGTTCTTCTCATGCTGGATTTTTCCAAACTGCCTGGCCGCCTGGCTGGCATTTTCAAAAATTCGGTCCGGGAGCTGCCGCCGAAGCTGCTGCTCAAGGGGAAAAGAGAACAGCCGCATCGTCCCATCCTCTAGGTACAGAATTCCGGGTGAAAAGGTTCCCTTGCGGTAGATGTCCAAAATCTCCGAAAAGGCCATCCACAAGGCCCTTTTGTGGTCAGAGAGTTTATCTTTACTTTCAGCCCTTTGGCATATTTCTCCAGCCATCAGCAGGTCAAGGCCGGCTATCTTCTGCTGCAAAAAATTCGGCCAGGAGGCAGTTCCATCATAAGCTTCCAGGAGTTGGGAAAAGCTCTCTTCAGTCAGTGACAAAGGATCCACCTTGGCAGGCTTTGGGGGAAACCGGTAGGCATGCCCCGGGAGAATCTGGCGATAGCGGTTTTTATAAGCAGGCACATACCGCAGGGCCGCCAGGATCAGCCCCTGATCACTGGTCAGAATGACATTGGCATTCCTGCCCATGATTTCAAAGATGAGATTTATTTCGGCGTGTTCACCGGAAAAATCCCGCTGGCTGTTATCCAGGTGAAGCCGGAAAATGAGAATACGTTCCATATTGATGACCTGAATTTCGGCAATCACTGAGCCGGTCAGGTATTTTTGGATAAGCACCTGCACCTGATCGTTTTGCTGCCCCCTCGCTTTATTGCGTTCCTTCTCCTTACCGAAAGGACGCTCTTCCATCAGGTAAAGAACAGGAAAAGCAGGATGGCAGGAGTAATAGAGATAGACTCTGCTTCCGCCCCTTGTCATCAGGGGAAAGATGATGTGATAGGGGGCCTCCAGCCAGGGTTTACCAATTCTGGCCCCCGTAATTGCAGATTGAAGCTCCAGCCCCAGGGCTTTTACGAAGAATGAATCCATGTACGCCTCACCTCAAGGTTACCAGCACAACAACCTTGCCTTTCTCTGAAAAATTTATATAATAATCCCATGCAAAATATCGAGCTTATCTCTTTGCCGACCCGAACTGATGACCGCGGATGGGTTATCAACCTGCCGCCGATTCAGGACCTTGGCAAAGCCAATCTGCACATACCGAGCCTGAAACCGAGGGCTGTCCGGGGGAATCATTACCATGCGCATCACTCGGAAGCAGTGATCATCCTGGGTGGAAAATGCCTGGTAGCCACCCGGAACAGATATACCAATGTCTGCGAGGAGTTCGTTTATGAGGGGATCATCAAGCAACTGCTTCTGATTCCACCCAATATCACCCATGCTTTCAAAAATATCGGCTATCGCTCGATCTACCTTGTCTGCTACTGTTCCGGCGAAGGGGCTAGCGATATCCCGGTTCCCAGTATTGCCGATCGAATTCTGACATGAGATACCATCATATTCGTTTTCCATTCCAAAGTCCAGGCTCATTGGTATGAATCACCAAAGAACTTTTATTCTGATTGGGCTGCTCTGCTTTCTGGCCGCTGCCGGTATCAGGATAAATAATAATTTCCGGTTCGCTCCCGCCTGCGGCTATGATGCTGGCGGGCATCTATCGTACATCTATCAACTCAAGGCAGGCTGGGGCATCCCGCTGGCCAGTGAGGGGTGGTCCACCTTTCACCCTCCTCTTTACTACTTTATCATGGCCGGCCTCTGGAAGCACGTTGGTCCCCTGTTTCCCTGGCCAATGCATATTCTCTTCCGGCTCATTTCAACCCTGCTGAACCTTGGCATGGCCGTGCTCGCTGTCATCACCATGAAGCTGATCTGGCCGGATGACTCCTTCCCGGCGCTTCTTGGCGCCTGCTTTATCCTTTTTGTTCCTCTGCATATCTACACCAGCTCGATGATCGGGAACGAGCAGATGGCGGCTTTCCTGACTTCCCTTGGCCTTGTGCTCCTGGTACTCTATTATCGTAAGCCCGATCTTTGGATCCATCTGGCCGCTGGCATGGGAGTGATCTGCGGCCTTGCCCTTTTGGCAAAGTATACCGGCGCTCTTCTCCTGCTGACCATAATCATCTGTCTGATTTCAAAAGTAATCTTTGATGCAGGAAAAAGAAGGAAACATATTTTTGCCCTGGCGGCAGTTCTGATCGGATGCCTTCTGGTTTGCGGCGGCTTTTATGCCCGGAATATCTACTTATTCGGCCACCCTTTTGCTTTGAGCCAGGATTACCCCTGTGTAGCCGAAGTAATGATCAAGCAGCCGCCCGGCAGGCGCCGGTGGGTGGATTTTTTCGGATTTGATTTCACTATCTTTCAGGATCCCATTATCCGGAAAGTCAGGGAGGGTGTGGAGTATTCAAGGTCCCGGTATGTCTGGTCCCTGGTTTACTCGAATTTCTGGTTCGAATCATTCAGCCATTTTTTTCTGGTTCACTGTGACCCCTGGCGGCAGCAACTGGGAAAGCTGTTACTGGTACTTGGGATTTTTCCAACCGTGCTTCTTGGAGTCGAAGCTGGCAGGGAGAGCGTTGCTACTCTTTGTCATAAGCTCGATACCCCGATGTTTCCTCTTGTGGTGCTCCTTTTTCTGAATATCGCGGCCTTTATCTCTTTTAACCTGAAAACCCCTCATTTTTCAGCAGGAAAGGCTTCATACTTTCTGGCTTCAGGCCTTCCTTTGGCCATTTTCATGAGCCGGGGAATGCAGCAGTGGTTGCTCAGACGAGGCAAAATAGGAAAAGCTGCCGGAATCCTGCTGCTGGCAGCAATCTTTGGAATTTCCTTTACAACCTTCTTTCTTACACATATCTAACCATGAAGAAAAATCATGATGTGAAAGCTGATCATATCGATTATCCCTTTTTCTCAGGGCTTTTCATTCTCCTCTGCCTGATGCACACTTGGGCTTTTGCCCAGGCTATTGCCACCTCCCTTCCTCAGCCTCAGCGCATGGTCCATGAATTTATAACCCTGATCCTTCAGGGAGATATTTGCACTCTCCTGGACCGGTGTGAAGTTCCACCTCTTCCGGAAACGCAAAGGCGTTCCTTGTTCAGCATTCCATCCAGAGAGCAGACTTGCAAGCAAGTCGGATTAAGGCTTGAGCGCGATCAACTGCTTCGTGATTATATTGACCGGCTCAGAGAACTGATCCTGGTCTTTCATCGCCTTAATATCTCCAAAAAATCAACGCTAAATCTTTCCTCCTTCTCTGCCGATTCTCCACATCATTTTATTGCCCAGATCGAAATCAAAGCCCCTCCCACTCCACTTGCAATTACAATATCGCCTGAATTAGCTGAAAAAGACCTTCTTCTCTCCTTCACCCTATCAGCCGGATATTCTGAAAAAGGGTGGACAATTACCCATCTCTCCAAATTGAGAATATTTCCGCTTTAGCAGATTGCCAGAAAATTCATCAGATTCCTGGGAAATCGATTTATCATTGCATAGACTCTCCATGCTTTGATATAATGAGGCGCTGTATTGCAGTTTCTTCTTATTGAAGCTTTGCGAGAAAAGGTTAAAGGTTTAAAGATTATGGATAAGGAAACGAAAGACTATATTGATGAGAGATTTATCCACTTTCAGAAAGACATCGTACATCAATTTCATATCATAGCTGAAGATGTCATCAGTAAAGTTCAGATTGTAGCTGAAGGAGTAGCCTCTTTAAACGAAAAGTTAGACAGGCGAACAGAGGAATTGGATAACAGGATCGATGAAACTCAGGCTATGATGAGCAAGATGTTCAAGCGGATGGATAAAAAAATCAACGATAACACCAGGGAAATAAAGGCTCTTAAAACCGATATGCTCAAGCTCGAAGAGCGATTGGATAAAAAAATCGACGATAACACCAGAGAAGTAAAGGCTCTTAAAACCGATATGCTCAAGCTCGAAGAGCGATTGGATAAAAAAATCGACGATAACACCAGGGAAATAAAGGCTCTTAAAACCGATATGCTCAGGCTCGAAGAGCGATTGGATAAAAAAATCGACGATAACACCAGAGAAGTAAAGGCTCTTAAAACCGATATGCTCAGGCTCGAAGAACGATTGGATAAAAAAATCGACGATAACACCAGGGAAATAAAAACCGATATGCTCAGGCTCGAAGAACGATTGGATAAAAAAATCGACGATAACACCAGAGAAGTAAAGGAACTCAGGACTGATGTACTCAGGGTTGAAAGCAGAATGAAAGTAATAGCTGAAAAACTCGAAGGCCATGAGAAGATTGTTCATCAGAGGTAAAAAGCACACCTCTTGTTAAGTTATCAGTGGTCAGTGGCCCCAAGGCTTATTCAGTGCCGTAGCTGAAGCACTGCATTTACTCACAATCAATAATGAGAATCCAAATACAAGAGAGCTGCCCTCTTACACTGCGAACGGGTGAATATTAAGCTTTTATTCAGGAGCCAGAAGTCAGGAGAGGATGATTGCTTATTCTAAATTCCCACTTCTGACAATTTACTACTCAGTTTCCCGATTACATTGCTAACAAGGTATTACATCTTCTGTGCCCCTTTGTACCTGAATAGTTACATTTTATGCTTATTCACCTATAGCCGTGTGCCCCTCTTTTTTAAACAAGTTTTAAGCCTAACTGCGCCCGGCATAAGAGTCCAAAACCAGACCCCAGAATTACCACCAATGACCCAGGAGCTACTGCTGATGCAGGTCTTTAGCGCGTTTGAGCTGGAAGAACTCTTCGCGTTCTTTTTCTTCGAGGGTATTTTCGAGGTATTTGATGGTTTCGCGGTATTCTGGGATAAAGAGGTAGTTGAGGGAGTTGGCGCGGCGCTGGGTTTTTTTAAGCTCGGTGGCCAGGCGAAAGAGAGAGACCTCGATTTCGGCGAGTTTAGCCAGGCGTTCAAGGCAGAGGCCGAAGCGGTGCACGGCGTTGTCCAGGCTGGGAGAGGTGCCCTGGAAGCCGTACTGGTGGTGTGAGGGAGTTGCCGTGCGGCTGAAGGCCACCTTGGGGATGGCAACGCCCATGATGCTGCGCTCGGTAACCTTGATTTTCTCTTTTGAAGCAACGGCAAAAGAGGCCCTGGTGACGCTCTCGGTGCCAAGGACCATGCTTGCCTCCTCCAGGGCGCGGTAGGCTGATTTGAGGCTATCTTCGGCCTCCTTTTTCCATTTCCGCAGCTCGTCGATCAGGGTCATGACCTCCATGACCAGCACTTCCCGTTTTTGCTCCAGCAGCTCGTAGCCTTCCTGGGCAAAGTCGAGTTCCTCCCTCAGGCGCAGCAGGTTACTGCGGGTAACAGACAGGTTCAATCGGTTGGACATGGCTCCTCCTCGCTTTTTTCCTCGACGGTAGTTTTGGGGTAATACTTTTGGATCTGGGCCTCGCTGACTCTGATCAGCTCTTCCATGGGCAGGGTGGCGGCGATTTTCCAGGCCAGGTCCAGGGTCTGGGTGATGGAGCGGTTTTCGTTCTGGCCCTGGCGGACGAATTCTTCCTCGAACATTCTGCCAAAGTCCAGGTATTTTTTGTCCCGCTCGGACAGCTCGCTCTCGCCGATGATCGAGGCCAGGGTTTCGACCTTTTTCACATAGGAGTAGGCCGCATAGAGCTGGTTTGAGATATTGGCATGGTCCTCGCGGGTTTTGTCCGCGCCGATGCCGTCGTTCATCAGCCGCGACAGGCAGGGAAGCACGTTGATGGGCGGATAGATATTGCGCTTGGCCAGCTCGCGGTCGAGCACGATCTGGCCTTCGGTGATGTAGCCGGTCAGATCGGGGATGGGGTGGGTGATATCGTCATTGGGCATGGTCAGGATGGGGATCTGGGTGATGGAGCCGGGGCAGTCGATGATGCGGCCTGCCCGCTCGTAGATCGAGGCCAGATCGCTGTACAGATACCCGGGGTAGCCTTTGCGGCTTGGCACCTCGCCCTTGGAGGTGGATATCTCCCGCAGGGCCTCGCAGTAGTTGGTCATATCGGTCAGGATGACCAGAACGTGCATGCCCTGCTCGAAGGCCAGGTATTCGGCAATGGTCAGGGCCGAGCGGGGCGTTACCAGCCGCTCGATGGAGGGGTCGTTGGCCAGGTTCAGGAACATGACCACCCGCGAGAGCACGCCGCTTTCCTCGAAGCTTTTGCGAAACATCTGGGCCACATCGTTTTTGACTCCCATAGCGGCAAAGACGACCACAAATTTCTCGCTCTGGCCGCATACTCTGGCCTGGCGCACGATCTGGGCCGCCAGCTCGTTGTGGGGCAGGCCGCTGCCGGAGAAAATGGGCAGTTTCTGGCCCCGCACCAGGGTGTTCATGCAGTCGATGGTGGAAATGCCGGTCTGGATGAAATCCTCTGGATAGTCGCGGACCACGGGGTTGATGGGGGCCCCGTTGATGTCACGCTTTTCCTGGTAGATAGGCAAGGGGCCGCCGTCGATGGGAAGGCCGAGGCCGTTGAACACCCGGCCCAGCATGTCCGCCGAGACCGGAATCTGGAGCGGCTGGCCCTGAAACCGCACCCTGGTGGTGGAAATGGTCAGGCCCCCGGTGCCCTCGAAGACCTCGATCAGGGCCGAGGTGCGGCTGGTGATCAGCACCCTGCCGTGGCGCACCTCGTTATTTTTCATCCTGATCTCCACTACCTCGTCAAAGCCGATGCCGCTGATGCCCTCGATGAACAAAAGGGGCCCGGCCACCTTGGACACGCCGATATACTCCTTGCCGAGAACGCCGCTGGCTGCAATGCCGCTGCAGCTCTCAACCGTGCTGGCGGTGCTTTTGCTTGTGCTTTCACTTATTCTGACTCCTGACTTCTGACTCCTGACTTCTGCTTTATCGCTCATAGGATTGCCATACTCTCCTTTTCGAGCTCTTCCATGCACCGGTCGATCTGCTGGAAGAGGAGGTCGAACTGTTCGATGTTGCCGTTGGGGATTTTCTCCTTCATGCGGTTGATTTCATTGACGATTGGAAGCTGCATGACTTTGGCTATCGGGATGTGGGCCCGGATGACATCGGATGCCCGGCGATAGAAGTGCATGATGGCCCGCAGCATCAGAAACTGCTTGCGGGGCACGGCATACATGTCCACCTCGTCAAAGGCGCTCTGCTGGAGGAAGGCATTTTTCAGGATGCGCGCCCCCTCGAGGATCAGCCGCTGGGCATCGGGCAGGGCATCCTCGCCGATCAGTTTGACGATCCGCTGCAGCTTGTAGTCCTGCTGGAGAATCTGCATGGCCTCATCGCGCAGCACCTTCCAGTCGGCATCCACTTCCCTCGTCCACCAGGCCTGGACAAAGTCCAGATACTCGCTGTAGCTTTCCATGTAGTGAATGGCCGGAAAGTAGCGGGCGCTGGCCAGTTCCTTGTTCAGGCCCCAGAACGAGCGCACGAAGCGCTTGGTGTGCTGGGTGACGGGCTCGGAAAAGTCCCCGCCCGGAGGCGAGACCGCGCAAATGGCACTGACCGAACCGGTCCTGCCGCCCAGGGTCTGCACGCGGCCCGCCCGCTCGTAGAACCTGGCCAGGCGCGTGGCCAGATAGGCGGGAAAGCCCTCTTCGGCTGGCATCTCCTCCAGCCGTCCCGATATCTCCCGCAGGGCCTCGGCCCAGCGCGAGGTGGAATCGGCCATCAGGGCCACATCATAGCCCATGTCCCGGTAGTACTCGGCAATGGTGATGCCCGTATAAATGCTGGCCTCCCTGGCCGCAAGGGGCATGTCCGAAGTGTTGGCGATCAGGATGGTGCGCTCCAGCAGCGGACGGCCACGTTTCAAGTCCATGAGCTTGGGAAAGTCCATCAAAACCCCCGTCATCTCATTGCCCCGCTCCCCGCAGCCGATGTAGACGATGATGTCCGCATCGCACCACTTGGAGAGCTGATGCTGGGTGATGGTCTTGCCCGTGCCGAATCCGCCCGGTATGCCTGCCGTCCCTCCCTTGGCTATGGGAAAGAAGGTGTCGATCACCCGCTGGCCGGTGATCAGGGGCTCTTCGGGCATCAGCCGCAGGAAATATGGCCGCGCCAGGCGCACCGGCCAGCGGTGAACCATGCTGACGGCCTGCGGGCCCGAAGGGGTACGAATCTGGGCCACCGGCTCATCGATGCCGTAGCACCCCTCCCGCTGGATGAGCTCCACCCGGCCCTCAATGGCGGGCGGCACCAGAATCCGGTGCTCAAACAGCGGCGTCTCCCGCACCAGACCCAGAATGCTCCCCGGCCCTACCTGATCACCCTCTGACACTGCAGGCGTAAAGGGCCATTTTCTCTGCCCGTCAAGGGGCCTGATCTTGACCCCCTTGCGGATAAAGCTGCCGCTTCGCTCATGAATGGCCTTGAGCGGACGCTGTATGCCATCATAAATATTGCCGATCAGCCCCGGCCCAAGCTCGACCGAAAGAGGTATGCCAGTGCCATACACGCACGAGCCGGGTTTCAAGCCCGTCGTGCTCTCATAGACCTGGATGGTGGCCCGGTCCTCATCAAGCTCGATGATCTCCCCGATCAGCCGCTCCTCCCCGATCTCCACCAGCTCCATCATCTCGACCGAATGTATATCCACCGCCTTCACCACCGGCCCGTTGATCCAATCCACTATCCCCACTACCTTCAACTTCATCTTGTCCACGTGATATCTCTCCTCTATCCTCCCATAGCCTGGGTCATACTGCCCACCTGGACCATCCACTCCAACAGCCACGCCTGGCGCACTTATTCGAACAGCAGCCTGGCTGCTGCCGAGCGCATGGTTTCCTCCCTGCGCTGGAAGATGGCCTCCAGGGTATTGTCATACTGGAGCCTTCCATCGCTGCGAATGACAATCACACCCCCTTCAGCATCGATGGCCTGCTCAGAGAGCATGAGTCTCTTGCCACTCTCCGCGCTCAGCTCCTCGAGCACCTTCGGGGTGAATAATCTGCGGTCCCGGCCATTGACCTGCACACTGAACTCATCCCCCTCAAGCCACGAGAGGGCCTCACGGGTCAGCCTCATCAGAATGGAGGCATAATCAGGATGGCGGGCCAGGGCATATAACTCCTGCCTCACCGCGGAAAGAACATCCTGGAGTATGGCCTCCTTCTGCCCGATGATCTCCATGCGGGCCGAAAGCTCTGCCTGTGAGATCATCTTGGCCTTGGCCAGATAGATGTCCAACTGGCTCTGACTGCTCTCGGCCTGCTGCCTCATCTGGGCCTGCACCCTGACTGACTCCTGCTGGATGGAGGCTGCCTCCTTCTTTGCCTTCTCCAGGATCGCCTCCGCCTCCTGAAACGCATCTTCCATGATTACCCTGGCTAATATCTCTCCGTTATTGCTTAACATGACCCTCGTGTCCCCTGGTTACTCTGTGTGTGTCCCGGTATGCTCTGTTTCCCTGCCCACGGATTCCCTGTTCCGCCATGAGAATGGTAAAAATAACCATCACCCCCACCCAGGCTCCCCTGCCCCAGGGGCTTTCTGCCTCAAGGGGGAGGAGAAAGACTGCCTTTACTAACAACTGAACCCTAATGACTGACCACTGTCTTCACTGGCCACTGACCACTCTCTCTCCTGACTCCCGACTCCTGACTCCTGACTCCTGTCTTCACTGGCCACTGGCCACTCTCTCTCTCCTCCCTACACCTTGATTCCCAGGGCAGAGAGGGCAAAATCCTCCACCGAGCGCTTGCCGGGAAGCGGTCCAAGGCGGTCAGGAATCTCCAGAATCAGGGCTGCGCCTTTTTTTTGCAGCAGCATCTTATTAATATGGGGCCGTAGCTGCTCAGCCAGCTTCTCGGTGATCAGGCAAATGCCGACATCACGCCGCCTGACGGCTCTGCGCAGGGCAGAAAGGGCCTGCTGGGCCGACTCTGCGGCCACCCCCTCAACCCCGGCCAGAGAAAACCCCAATACCGTCTCCTTATCACCAACCAGAAAGAATTTCATCGCTCTCCACCATCCCTAAAATCCTTGCATCCCCGCAATCCCTACACCATCCCCAGAATCATAATGGCCACAATCAGCCCATAAATGGCGATCCCTTCTGCCAGCCCAACAAAGATCAGTGCCCGGCCTGCCATCTCCGGCCGCTCACTCATGGCCCCCATGGCCGATGAACCCACCAGCCCCACCGCTATGGCCGCCCCGATCGTCGACAGCCCCGTAGCCACTGCCGCCGCCATGAAGCCCCAGCTCACACTGCCTGGATTTTTAGCTTCCTCCTGACTGATGCCTCCCTCCTCACTGCAATATGCCGGAACAACAAAGGGTGATATCACCATAAGCATACTTACTACAAATAATACTGCAAACGTCATGGGCAATACCTTTGATCGTATTACGTTGCCTATTGTCATAATCATTGCTCTTCTATCTCCTTCCCGCTGATTGCACTATGTATACTTTTACTACAATCTTATTGTACCTTTCAAAAACCCGTACTAATGCTCACTTTACACTGAAATAGAGAAATATTTGCTGGGGAGTTTTTCTTTTTTGCTGGGAGCTTTTGAATTGAAAAATCTATTCCGGCATAATAGGCTAAATTCGTAATGGCTTATAGATCTCTCCTCCTCCTTTAAAAAATTTGCTGAAAAACTCGTAATATTCCAGACGAATAATCTGAATAGATACCACCAGACCTTCAATCGCGATTATTCCGATATTGCCTACCAGCATAATCAGCCAGTACCAGAAAATACCCCCTTTCAAGCCCTGTAATACGTTCGCCAGGGCAAAAACCGCCAAAAAGAGACCTGCATGAGCGAGGGCAAATGCCGAGACA
The DNA here is from genome assembly GCA_040755755.1 of bacterium. Classification (NCBI taxonomy): domain Bacteria; species bacterium. The sequence continues at coordinate 121,976 of JBFLZW010000055.1, forward strand.
CGAATGAAGGAAACTGTGTTTGAAAGAAATCCGATTACGGTATCACCTACCTCTATCAGGGACTCCATGAGGTAGATGCCTAAATTTTTGGGTAGAATAGGGATCTTTTTCTTAAATACCACCCTGTTATAGAGGTTATAGAGCGGCTCTTTCAAGAATATGGCCAAAAGGGGCAGAAAAAGTATCATGAACAGATAACCAAAGTTATCCAGAAATTTTCCCGTAGTCAGGTAGAATAATACCAATCCGACACATCCCCAGTAAAAGACCAGACCCATGATACCGAACTCGCCAAATATCCCTCTCTCATAGTCGCTGTGTTTAATCGAATTGATGATGTTTAAGATAAGGGCAATGCTGATTATGATCATGCCGAATCCCACGGTTACTTTCATGAAATAATAGATATTTTCCATGGGATTGAACCATAAGGGAGGAATGAGATGCTCAAAGCCGAACACGGAACCATAGAGGAAGCCAAAAATAGTGGACATGATTCCGCATTCCATGATAATCAGGCCGATATCCTGCAAATTCTGCTTACTGGATTTTTTAAAGGTAAACAATCCCATAAGGATCAAGGCCAGGCCGTGCCCGACATCCCCAAACATAACCCCGAACATAAAAAGAAAGCTCAAGGCGAAAAAGAATGTCGGATCCACCTCTTTATAGGATGGTATTCCATATTCTGAAACAAGTTTTTCAAAGGGTTTGAGAAGAAATGGATTCTGGAAACAGGTAGGTATTTTGAGAAGGTCCCCTACCTGCCACATGACATTTGAAGAGAGCACGGCAATTCTCACCTGGTGTTTTGTCGCTTCCTGTACCTTTTTCTCCAGAACAGGCACTACATCCTGCGGAACCCAGCCGGAGATATGATAAACACGACCAACTTTATCATACGATTTCCCAATTTCGAGAATGGCGACCGAGAGTAATACTTTCCGGTTTACCTCCTTCAGGCGCTCTTCCAGTTCCTTCTTCACCTTTTCCAGATTCTTCCGGGCTATGGATTTTTGCATTTCCAATTCCTGAATTTGCCCCCGCAAACTCTGGATACTGGGAACTCTGGAATTCTCATCCTGCCGGGGAATCTCAATTTTCTCAAAATAGGCGCTCTTCAGGGCCTTCTCAATCTTCTCCCGGTCTTTTCGAGAGCCAAAGGCAAAAACAAGCCGTCTGCTCCCGATCGGGTTTGATGGAAGTAAAAGGTGGTAAACATCGGATAAGCTGAATTCCAGACGGTCCATATTTTCCGCTGGTATCAGTCCTGCCGCAACATACAGAAACCGGCATTCATGTATCTGGTTAGTGTCAACACCCGCAGATGCAAGCAGCTCCAATTGCCTCAGCAATTGCTCTTTCTCTTTCCGTGTTTTTTCCTGGGCTTCAACATCCTTGACCAGACCTGAGATTTCCTTCTCCAATTTCTGAATTTCCTGGTCAATGACGATAATATCTTTATGGGGATTAACTTCCTCCTTTGAAATCAGGCTCAAATCGTCCGGATTGATTTCGAGCCACAGGAAAATTCTTTCCAGTCTACCTTTCAACTCTATATACTTACTTAATAAATTGCTGTCCGTATGAGACTCCAGATCCATTTCTCCCACACGGGTCTTTCGGATATTCATCAAGTGCAGTATTTTCAAGTTGGCAATAATGCTTGTTGTTTTGGCAACATGGTCCTGCGGGACCTGCAAATCAATTTTAGCCATTCTGGCAAGTCTAAACATTTCAACTCTCCTAACCCCTCATCCTAGCTCTAAAAAATAGTAACCTTAAGTCTTTTCCTCCCAATTTGGGTTTTTGGTTTGTTTTCAGCTATCGAAGCGTGACCGTAAAGGCTTTTTCCTTTGAAAATGGTTTATGTCCGGCTCTCAGGTTTCCTGATATCTGGTGTTGACCACATAATCGGCGATCATTTCTCTTGACAGGTTCAGACGTTTTGCTTCCGTGATACTGATTAAATTCTTAACCTCAATTTCCTTGAAAAACACCAGGTCCAGAACGGTACCGATATGAAAGGGAAAACCCTGCCAGTTCTTCCGGATCAAGTCCTGCAGATAACAGCATAACTGAGTGGAGCAAGCTTCAGCATCCTTGAGATCGGCCAGTAAAGCCTTGTAGGGAGTCCCTGCCAGATTGGTGATTACATCTTTTCGATCCACCGAAAAGGCAAGTTTTCTCCGACGCTCAGGCGAGATACGAAAACCCTGCATCAACCCGTAATTAAGAATTTCCTCTGGTGAAAAATGGTACACCTCCTTAAATCGAAAGATCCAGGTTATATTTAAAATGTCCATCTGAACACCGAGAAGACTTCGAACAATGTTCTGTTCCCGGCGGCTGAGGGTAGAGATGATTTTCCATAATTGATTGTAATAGCTGAGATCCAGTGCCATTTCGAGAGGGAAGGTATCCTTCTCCTCCTCAAAGCGGTAAAGAGCGCTTTTGAGTGGACTGTAATAACTGGTCCTTCGCAACTGGACCAGGAGATCTTCAAGACCTTTTGCCTGAAGCAGGGTACCAGGAGAAAAACTTCTGGACTCAGGTATCGGCAGCAGAACCTGCTCGCCTTCCTCCCTTGGTTTGTCCTGGCTGATAATCCGCACAATAACCTTGAGGTTCTCAAGCTCATATTTCTGATAGAGATGCTGGATCAGGTGCTTGCGGCTTCCTCCCAATGAGCGGATGACCTTGGCATAGCAGTCAAACAAGTCCTGATAGAATACTTTTATCAGGCCATCATACGAGGTTGCAGCCTGGCTGAGATATGGACCGTATGAAGTAGCTCTCAGGCACTCGACCAATCCACTATAGCCCGAAACACCAAGGAGATTTTCAAAATCGGCCGGGCCAAGCAGTCGGCTCTTTAACGCCCTGAACTTGGCATTGACATAGGAATATTGAAAAGCAGCTCTTAACATAGCTTAATTATCCGTTCTTACCAGATCCTCGAACAGTCTGCTGCGCAGATCAGCCAGCACTCGCTCGCGGTTCTTCCGGCTATGCTCCCTGATCCAGAGAAGGATCTCATCCTTTTCCGCAATGATCCTGGCTACCTCTTCTTCTCCTTCCATTTTGAGGCGTTGCTCCAGGGATTCCCGCTCTTTCTGGAGATCCTCCCGGGTTTTCTCAATCAGCCTGCGGGCATCTGCTCTGGCCTGAAGAACAATCTGATTTCCTTTCTCTTTTGCCTCTTCCAGAACCTTCCCGGCATTTCTTTCCACTCCCAGCATTTCTTCGATAATGGCGCTGTTCTCAGCTACCCCCTGCATATGATTGACCTCGCTCTCATGATAAATATTGGTTAACCACCCAATCCGGAATACCGAAAAATTATATTTCTCCCCTGGATTTTTCCTCTTTGAAGAGCAAAATTAATGCCTGTGTCATAATTTTTGAACCAGTCAATAAGCTATTGAATCTTAATTTTTATTGCTTGAAAGATGTGCCTCTTGTCACAATCAGGGCTGACATGACCATAAATATTATGGACCATGAAGCAGGCTTTTTAGTGGAGGCTGGAGAGACTGTCATAGAAATTACGGGGGGTATGGAGAGAATATAAAATTTATGATCGAGATCATAAATTTTATTACCAGCTCAAGACAGGGGAAAAAAGGAAGGTTTTAATAACCGCGCTGTTGGTGACCAGAAAGGGATTGAATGAAACATCTTCCCTTCTTGCTGCTGCTTTTCGGTATTCCTAAGCCCCAGGGATCTACAATTACTCCTTCATGGCCCGTTTCATTCTGGATATCAGAGTCATGAGCAGGATTATTATCCCTGAGAGTTACGGTGATACTTTGCTTATAGTTTTGCTTCGGCAGATTAGCGGTATCATATTTCCAGTAATCACCATCTCCGATATCATAGCCGATCTGGGCCAGCCATTGCTTATCATAGTAACGGCAGAGCCTGGCATGGGGACTGACCAGCATGTTATGAAAGAAAATTTTCAGGGTCACTTCGTCTTCGCCTTCATCATCCAGGCCTTCAATCCGAAACGAAATAAAACCATAGGGAAACTCTGGATCCGTAATCTCTCTCTTCGGACGGTTTGGATCGTTTTCGCTTACTATATGAACATCCCGAAAGACACCTTTATCAATTTTCATGGTGATTCTGTGGTCTTTTTTTTCACCTTCTTTGATGAGCAGCGAACAGAGATTAGGGTCACGGTAGGCAATCCCATTATAGGTCCCCACCGATGGTCCATTACCCTCATCCGTATCACTGATACCGTCTCCGTCAGTATCTGTTGCATCAACATTCTGTTCAGACAAAAACCGCTCCCCTCCACCTATCCCCCATTCATCAACATCCATCGGTTGCGAATCAGCAGCTTGGGCAAGCGGGGAGACCATGATGAAGAGCATCATCGCTCCCCATGCCACCAGCCCCACCCACCAAAGAGCGGGCCTTCGATGATAACAATCCTGGTTTTCCGGCATAAATATAAGCCCTCTCAATTGAAAGTCATGGGCTGATCTTCGCATATTCAAAAGGAATCTGGAAAAATTCCGACTTAATCGGCCCTTTGGTGATTTTAGTCAATGTACTTACTACCCTGACCTGTTTGCCTTGCAAGTTTGAGTCCATGATCACCTGTACCGGATAACCGGGATACTTGGCCAATTCTTCCATCATTTTCATCTTGCTGAACTTGGCCATTTTCTCGATCGCTTTTGATGAAATGTGAATTTCCTCTGTAAGCCAGCAGGTCGCTTTCATTTTATTGCCCTGGATTGTTGTATCCATTTGAACTTCGTAGCAATTCCAGTCCTTGATTTTCTTTTTTTCTCCAGTCCGCCTTGAGGTGATCATCGTTCGCTCATTGATCTGTTTCAGTTTATCCATCTCTGATGAAGCCTCTTTATAGGTTTTTTGGAGTTTGTTTAACTCGTAGGTCTTACCCTTGTCCATCAGAATCAAGGTAAACTGATCCTTATTTTCTTCGCTCTCAAACCGGATACGATCTCCTTTAAGCCAGACGGCCAGAAGTTTTTCCGGTCCTGCCAGTTCCCCATTAATAAAGGTCTGGCTTTTTTTCTCAAAATAAATATCCTCCTGTGGAGGCTCTTTCTCCACCTTCTGGGAATTTCCCGCTTCCTCTATCTTTTTAGGGTTCCCCGCCTCCGGTTCGGCTGCTGCTCCGAGATTGGCCCCGGAAAACTGTAAACAGGCTAACAATGCAATAAGGGCATAAATTACTTTTCTCTTACTCATACTTCCCTTCCTTCATCTGGTTCGACTTTTTGTTTACTGACCACTGGCCACTTACACTACTTCTCCCACAGAGCCCAGGCGTCGAACAAAGAATTATATCGCAGCAGGTATTTCTCGTTGGTTTCGGTCAAAACCTTAAAGTAATCCAGCTTGGGTTGAGTTGCCCGCATGCCGCCCTCATACCAGCGATCTAAAATTTCTTTGATCTTCATTGACTTTCCCTCCAGGACAAAACGCCTGGGGCTCTCATTGGCCTTATATCCTGAATAGCAATTTACTTCGATTTTTTTCCACATCTATAATATCTCCTGATTTAATTTTGCCGAATGACGATCAATAATGATTTATCCTGTTTCATGCAGTCTCTACCTCTGGATGGATGGCCAGAGAAGCAGGAAAAAGAACCCGGAAACAAGTACCCTGTTCAAGCTCGCTCTGAACATCAAACGTAACCCCATAAGGCCGCATCAACTGATAGCTGCTGTAAAGACCAAGTCCTGTGCCCTTGATACCGCCTTCCCCCTGCCGGGACTTTGTGCTGTAAAACGGCTCAAACAGCTTGGGCATATCCTCTTTCCTGATCCCGCAGCCTGAATCAGCAATCTCAACAAAAAGTTGTTGCTCATTCCATCCGGTCTTGACTGACAGCCTCTTTGTTCGTGAGGTTTTCATAGCATCCAGGGCATTCTTGATCAAATTTGAAAAACATTGGCTCAGATCACTGTAAACCCCTTCAATCTCGGGAAGATCATCAGCCAGATTCACAACCTTCTCAACCTGATGCTTAAAGTCAAGGTCTACTTCAAAGAACTCCAGCTCTTCAGTCAATATTTGGTTAAGGTTGATTCTTGATTTTTTCCGGTCATGTTCTTTCCGGGTATTATCCAGCATGCCGGAGATAATAGCATACATCTTGTTGGCCGCAGAGAGCATTTTGTCCAGTCTCGCTTCCTCTGGATATTTTGCCTTGAGAAATTCGGCATAGGCAATAATACAGCTCAGTGGATTATTAAGATTATGGGCAAATCCAGCGGTTAGCCTCCCCAGGGCCGCCATTTTCTCTTCCTGACCTTTCTTTCGCAATTCCTCGATCATTCGTTCTTTCTGCCGAATGGCCTTTTCCACCACCTCCAATAATTTCTCATTATTCACTGGTTTGGTTACATAGTCGAAGGCTCCTATGCGCATCACGCTGATAGCGGTTTCCAGCTCTAAAAAGCCGGTCAGCATAATTACCGGAACCAGGGGATAATGAGAGCGAATTTGCTCCAGCACTTTTTCACCATCCATTTCCGGCATCTTGATATCGCAGATCACCACCTCGATTTCCTGGTGAGAGGATAGAATTTCCAATCCTTTTCGTCCGTTTTCCGCGGTAAAAGCGGAATATCCCTCAAACCGGAATACATTGCTCAGCATCTTTGAAATACTGATATCATCATCGATAAGCAGGATCTTATGACCCATGACCGTGATTTTCCCCCTCATGAGAAGGTGTAGCTGCCGGGAACCGTAAGAGGAATGAGGTTCCCTCTTCCCTCCTGGTTTTTACCTGAATATCACCCTTGTACTGGTTAACGAGCCGGTAAACCACATTCAATCCCAGTCCTGTACCCTTCCCCGGATCTTTGGTAGTGAAAAAAGGATCAAAAATATAAGGCAGATTCTCCTGACTGATGCCGCATCCAGTATCCTGAATTCGGATATGCACAAAATTATCCTGCTGATGAGTCTCAAGACGTATTGTCCCCCGGCCTTGCATTGCATCCACTGCATTAATGATCAGGTTAACGAAAATCTGCTGGAACTGGTTAAAATTCCCAGGAACCAGGCCGGTTTCCTGATAGTCTCTCTGAATTTCGATCGCCTGCATATTCCGTACATGTGAAGACATGGTGATTGATTCTTCCAGGACCTGACTGATATCAATCAATGAGACCTTCTGGTTCTGGATGCCGCGAATATAGAGAGAAAGGTCCTTGATAATATTGGCCATTTTTTCCGCACATTCCTTGACCTGGCTGGCAATCTCGACGATGATTTCCCGATCATCCGCTTTTTTTATCAGGTAATTTGCCCCGGAGAGTATCACCTGGAGGGGATTGTTGATCTCATGGGCAACGCCGGAGGCCAGAATACCCAATCCAGCCAGATTTTCCGCCCTTCTCACTCCCTCCTCAAGCTCTTTGATCTTTGAAATGTCCTGCGTATAGACAAGCACATTATGTACCTGACCGAGCTCGGTTTTGATCGGGATATAGTGGATATTGACATACCGCCGGTTTTCCCGGGCACTTTTGGAACAACGGCAGTCGTTATCGAAAGGAATATTCAGGTCTGTTTTGGTTACCCCTTCCTGAAATACGGCAGGCGCCTTGCAGGCCGGGCAATGTGATGATCGGTTGGCAATAACCTGATAGCAGTATTTCTCGATCAGGTCTTTTGGCGTTTTGCCTAAATAAAACGCCTGGGTTTTATTGACTGCTTTAATTCGATACTCATGATCGATCATAAAGAGACTGTCGATGATTTCGTCAAAGATTCCAAGGAGCTTGTTCTTACTTCGCTCTATCATCTTGCGCAGATGAACTTCGGAGGAATTTTGAAGGCTCAGGATTCTCAGACACTCTGATGCACATTGATCAGTCTTACGGATCCAACTGACATCGAGAAGGGTTTCCAGGGCACCAATAAGTCTTCCCTGATCATCTTTCAGCGGATAGACTCCCCGCTCTACGGCTATGTGGCTTCCATCCTTACGGCGAAGAGAGCTTTTCCGAAGACAAGGGTTATGCTGCCCCGCCGCAGACAGAAAAGTACACGGCATCCGGCAATCGGTAAACCGGAGAAGACTGCAGGACTTTTCCACCATCTCATCAGGTGAGTATCCGGTGATATACTCTGCCATAAGATTATAATAGATGATTTTCCCTTCGATATCGATAATGAGTGCCGCTACCGGTAGCGAGGAAAGTATTTGTTGTAAAAGCCTCTGGTTTGGCTCGACCAGTGATTCGATCATTCTATTCTCTTTATTTCTATTTCTGATCAACCCTTAAATACTTTATCGATCCCTTTTGGGAAAACTTTGAAAGGGAAGATCAATCGTCTGCCGGACTGAAAAAACTGAATAAAGGCGAGCTCACGATCTATCAGCTCTTTTCGACACCGAACTTCGTGGTAACTTGTTTTTTAATATATCGATCCACCATCATGGACAGGGCATCTTTATCATCCCCGCTTGCCAGGGCTTTGAAAATCCCCAGTGGAAGACGAAAACCGCCCTGATCATACCTGCCCCCGTACTCTCCGATGACCACATCGGGAAAAGTACTTTGAATGAACTTTTCCGGCTGAATCACATCACTGTTCGTCCGCAAAGAGCAATCGATATACTCACCAACGATTCCATAGACCATTACCGTATCGATTCCAGCCCGTTTCAGCAGAAAGTCAGCAGCCTGGGGAATGGCATCCCGGTCTTCTTTCCGAACCACTCCTGCAGCAGCCAATAAAAAATTTCCGTACAGAGTCTTCCGCTGATAAGCCTGGAATATGATATCCATGGTCGCCGGGGACAGATTTTGCTGGGAAATTTTTCCCAAAAGCTCCGCATCGGCATACTTGCGAAGATAGGCCATGGACAGATAATCACTTTCCTGGGCCATAATAAGATCATTCGTGTCTACCCGGATTCCATGCATCAATGCAGTAGCAATAGACATGCTTTCTTCCTCAAGAGTCTCCAGTAAATTCAGCCTCTGAAGATATTCGGCATATATCGTGGCCGTCGAGCCTACGTTCTTTCGGATATCGATGAAATCCGCCCGTAAAGACCCGAATTGATCGTGGTGATCGACGATCGAGGCAACCGGCTTGCCTTTCAGCAGGTCAACCAGCTTGATATCCGGCCTTTGGGAATCCACCAGGGCTATCGCCGCATACTCTTCCAAAGGAAAACCAGGGTGATAGAGTTCCAGCTCAATACCCAGCAGTTTCAGTAGGGCCCGGTTTTCCTGGTGACTTACCTCTTCAACGTGCAAAATAGTGGAGGCGATACCCCAGGAGTTAAGGATGGCCTTATGAGCAAGAGCCGAAGAGATGCTATCCGAATCCGGAGCCCCCCGCAGCACCAGTAAAATTTTCTGACTGCCATAAGTCATCATCTTTTCATGTAATTCATTAACTTTCCCTAGATCACTATCCATAATCGGTTCACCCTTGAGCAGTGTGAAGAACTGCCTTAGTGTACCTTTTTATTATATAACAAATCTTCCGTAAAAAAAAGCTGACCTCACTATTCCCCCTTTTGTCAGCCATTCATGGGTGCTCACCAGGATACGGCAGGAAATTTTCTGGAAAAACATTTCCCCGGTTCAATATTCCCTTGGGATCAAGGATGAGCTTGATTCGGACCATTTCCTGTATCCCCTGTGAGCCATAGAGTTTTTCAAGAAGGCGGTGCTTCAGCTTTCCGATACCGTGTTCCGCCGATATTGTTCCTCCGCGAGAGACAGCCCAGGTGGCAAATTCAAGGCTTAATTCCTGTGCCCGAAGCATTTCCTCATCGGTCCCTGGCAGGATATTCAAGTGGAGATGACACTCCCCTATGTGCCCGAAGATAACATACTCAAGTCCCTGCTCCTCAATCCGGGTCCGGTAGAGGTTGAGCATCTCGTCCAGAGAAGATTCCGGCACGGCAATATCTGCACTGATCTTATGGATGCTCGGATAGTGCCGCTTGCGCTCTCTGAAAATTTCATTCAGAATGTCGGGAAGAGCGTGACGAAAATTTTTCATCTTCTCCAGCTCCCGCTCATCGAATCCACCCCAGGTATCATCCATAATAACTCCCTCTTCCTCCAGAGCTGTCTGCCAGTGCTCATACAAGACCTCCAGTTCCCCTTCCGGGTAGAACTGTTCAAAAAATATGGCGCTTTTGGCATAGAGAGGAAAGTCAGGAAGCGGACTGCCGGGGCCATCCGAAAGACGTTTTTGCCGCAGCAGGAAAAGGGAATGCTCGTCGAAATACTCCAGGGCTATTGGATGAATCTTGCTGCTCGGATCAGATCGCAGCGCCCGGACTTTGTGAGCGAATCGAACAGCCCCGGATGGGTCCGGGAAGAAGGCGATGCCGCTGAACGTATTGGCCGGTTTGGGAAGAAGCCTGAGCTCAAGATAAGTTATAACCCCTAATGTCCCCTCGGCGCCGATGAAAAGATCTAGCGGATCCATGTCTGGTCTGGCAAAGTATCCGGCAGCACTCTTTACCTCCGGCATCCGGTAGGTCGGGATGGGAATCAGGAATTGTGATCCCTCTATTGTCCGAAGCTCGATGTTACCTGATTTGTCAGCCCGCTTTTCACCTCTCGATATATCCACAATTTCTCCCGTGGCCAGGACCACTCTCAAGCGTTGAACATAATTCCGGGTTGAACCATAAGCCAGTGATCGGGCACCGGATGAATTCGCGGCTACCGTGCCCCCCAGAGTGGCTGTGCCTTCGGTCGGATCAGGAGGGTAGAAGTAAGAAGTTACATCTTCCTGAAAATCTTTGAATTTTTCCCTATCTGCGATGTCTTCGAAATTTTTCGACCCTACCTGCCCTTGAAGAGACCGGAGAATAACACCCGGCTCTGCCTGGACCAGCCATTCTCCGCTTTTGTGGCACCTCTTTACCCCCAGTATCCGGTTCATTCTTTCCAGGACCAGAACCACACCCCCGTGCGGTACCGCACCGCCAACAACTCCAGTGCGCGCTCCGGATACCGTCACTGCAGTTCCCGTTTTATGAAATTGAGCCAAAAGGGCGCTGACATCCTCTTCCCGTTCGGGAAAATACACTGCTGCTGCCTCACCGGCCGCAAGATGTGACTCATCCTGCAGATAGGGAGAGTCTGAAGTTGCAGTAAGAGTATAAATCTGTCTGATTTGCTCTTTACTTTCCATAAATGTTGGTTGAGTTACCCTTTCCCGGCATTTTTCCTGATCAGATCAAACCGATACAGCGGTATATTCGCCTCAAGTACGCCCATGACTCCCGGATGCAGAGTGTCTACCATTTCGTGCTCATGATTCCAGAGTGCAACTACCCGGCCTGTGCTGACCTGTGATGTGTTTCGGAATATCTCGATCATATCTTCACGGCAAATTTTGCTGCAAACCTTGATTGCGGCCTTGTACCTTCCGATACCCTCGCATACCAGCCCTGCTGTGTGGCTGGATGAAGAACATTCAGGGGCGGAGTAATACTGAGTGTGCCGAGGATTGGAATTAAAGTAAAATCCCGTCGTATATCCCCGCTGGCTTACCTTGATCAATTCCCGCAGCCAGGCTTCCCGGAACTGGTAGGCATGCGGGCTGGAATAGTAAGTATCGAGGGCCTCCCGGTATACCCTGGTGACTACCGAAAGATACGATAAGCTCCTCATCCTGCCCTCTATTTTCAACGAATTTATCCCGGCATCAATCAGTTCCGGAAGATGCTCGATCATACAAATATCCCTGGAGCTGAGAAGATAGGTCCCGCGACTATCTTCCTCAATACCAAGGGGGTCCTCCTCGTGATTCTCTCCGACAAGATTATATTTCCAGCGGCAGGGCTGGGCACAATCACCCCGGTTACCGTGCCGGTGGAGAAAATAGCTGCTTAAAAGACATCTTCCGGAATAAGCGACACACATCGATCCGTGGACAAAAACTTCGAGCTCCAGAGAGGTTTTTTGTCTGATCTCTTTAATGTCCCGCAGAGTAAGCTCGCGCGCCAGACAGATTTTCCTGGCTCCGAGATCCTGCCAGAACCGGGCAGCTCTCCAATTGCAGGTATTGGCCTGAGTGCTGATAGTAATGGGTATACTGGGGGCATATTCTTGTGCATACTGAAAAATACCGGGATCGGAAATTATCAGGCCATCCACCTTGAGCTGGTTTAGGCTGCTCAAGTAGCCAGGTATGTTTCGGATATCGTCGTTATGGGCAAAAATATTGACTGCAACGTACATCTTTGCTCCATAACTTCCCGTTATATCTCTTGCCTGGCGAAGCTGGTCAATGGTAAAATTCCCTGCCCGCTGGCGCAGGCTGAAATTTTCTCCACCCATATACACGGCATCCGCCCCGTAATGAAGAGCAAATTCCAGTTTTTCCAAATCTCCGGCAGGTGCCAGTAACTCTACCTTATTCATTATGGCTCACAAGATCAATTCATCAAAGCTCAGAAGCAATCCATGAATACCGTACTATCCTGTGCTTTTCTCTGTGCCTCTGGGCTTCTCTGTGGTGTCTTTTGTTTTTTTGTATTTACTGTATTGCCTTCATCAGGTCGATGATCCGCTCCAGCTCCTGCGGAGAGGAATAGGCAATCTCTATTTTCCCTCTGCCTCTCCTGTCCTTGATTTTAACCTGGGTTCCCAAAAGGGACTTCAGCTCCTCCTCGATCGATTGCAAAAACAGCCTGTCCTCATCCTTTTGATTAGGCTTCTTTGGTGGTGCTCCGTACTTTTTAACCAGACTCTCGACCTGGCGAACCGATAATTCTTTCTCGATAATTTTTGTGCTCAGCTTCAGCCGGTCCTGAGAGTCCGGTACACTGAGTAACGCGCGGCCATGACCCATGGTCAGACGGCCTGACCGGATATGGTCCTTGATCGGCTCTTCCAGCTTAAGCAGTCTGATGGTATTTGAAACGGTCGATTTATCCTTGCCCAGGATACTGGCCAGATGATCCTGGGTATAGTTAAACACTTCGATCAGCCGCTGATAGGATTCGCCCTCTTCGATGGAGTTAAGGTCCTCCCGCTGCAGGTTCTCGATTAAAGCCAGCTCCAGCTCTTCCTGCTCGGTGAGCTCTTTGACAATGACCGGTATCCGTAAAAGGCCTGCCTTCTGGGCGGCCCGCCACCTTCTTTCACCGGCCACGATTACATAGCCTTCCTCGCTCTTGCGGACGAATATTGGCTGAATGACACCTTTTTCCCTGATCGATGAGGCTAAACCGGCTAACTTCTCCTCATCGAAATATTTTCTTGGCTGGGCAGGATTTGGGAAGACACGATCGATCGGAATTTCCAGAATCTCACCGCGGGTATCGTAATCCACATTGGTGATCAGAGCACCCAGTCCCTTACCCAAGGCCTTTTTCGACATGGTCAATCACCTCTTTTGCCAATTGCAGATAAGCCTGCGCACCTGATGAGCGGATTTCATAGAGGATAATAGGCTGTCCATGACTCGGAGCTTCGCTTAAGGCTACGTTTCGCGGGATTACCGACTTGAAAACCTTATCGGAAAAATGATCCTGTACCTCTTTGGCTACCTGGTGAGCGATGTTGGTTCTCTGATCGAACATGGTCAGCACAACACCTTCGATCTGCAAGGTAGTGTTCAGGTCCCGCTTGATCAGCCTGATCGTATTCATAAGCTGGCTTATTCCTTCAAGTGCATAATACTCACATTGAAGAGGAATGATAACCGAATCGGCAGCCGACAGTGCATTGACAGTTAAAAGTCCCAGGGAGGGGGGGCAGTCGATAATGATAAAATCGTATCGGGACCGGATTTCTTCCACCGCATGCTTCAGGCGGTATTCACGTGAATAAACGGTTGTCAGCTCTATCTCCGCACCAATCAACTGAATGTTGGATGGAACCAGATCCAGTCCTTTGATTTTCGTCGGCCAGAGGATATTTTCTATTTTCTCTTTGTTAATAATGGCCTGGTAAATACTTCTTTCACTATCCTTATCTTCATAGCCTACGCCGCTGCAGGTATTTGCCTGGGGATCGATATCGATCAGGAGCGTTTTTTTCTCAGCTATTGCCAGGCAGGCGGATAAGTTTACGGCCGTCGTTGTTTTCCCCACTCCCCCTTTCTGATTGGCCACTGCAATTACCTTTCCCATGATCCGTTTGTCCTTCTTGAAAAAATCTCCGGTTAAGTTTTCACGTGAAAACCTGCTCGTGCTTCGTTAGTTTACCATAGCTTGTTTGCCGATGATATAATTATTTCCCAATACAAAATTTTTCAAAGATTTGATCTATGAGGTCTTCCGACCACAGCTCTCCTTTCAGTTGCCTGAAAAGCCGAGACAGGGTCCGAAATTCTTCCGCGAGTTGATCGTCAGGCTGTCTGGTTTGAAGCAACTCTTCCACTGCGGTGAGAGATTGCTGAACCTCAGTTAAGATGCCCTTTTGCCGCAGGTTGATGGCCAGGCTCAAATTTCCCGGCTGATCAGTAAGATAAAGGTCAGAGATGGTTTTGGTTATAGCATCGACGCCCTCCCCTGTCAAAGCGCAAACCGATATAACGGGATGGGATTGCCCGAAAAATTCAATCAGGGAATTTGTATCTATCCGGATGCCCAGGTCCGACTTATTCACTACGACCAGAAGGTTTTTCCGGCATTGCCTGATATGTTCCATAACCGTAAGGTCATGCTCATCGAGAGGTTGCGAGCCATCCAGAACCAGCATGGCCAGGTCTGCCTGGGAAATATTTTTCTGCGAGCGCCGGACACCTTCCCGTTCGATTTCGTCGGCTGACCAGCCAAATCCTGCCGTATCCATGATCCTGATTAAAATCCCGTTCAGATAAAGAAAGTCTTCGATTACATCGGTAGTCGTACCGGGGATGCTGGTAATTATGGACCGATCCTTTTTCAGAATCCGGTTCATCAGGGATGATTTTCCAACGTTGGTCTTTCCCGTAATAACCAGCTTCATTCCTTCGACCAGAAACCTGGCAGCTTCGGAGCTTTTCAGGTAGGTGTCGATAAGCTCAGTCCACCGATCGACTCGAGCGAGCAATTCCTGTGGCGAAATGCTCCAGGAGAGGTCCTCCGGAAAATTCAGCTCAGCTTCGATTCTCGCCTGCCAGTCTTCTACTTCCTGGTGCAGAGCAGAAAGAGGCTTGAAGGTATTTCCTTCCAGGGTGTTGACCAGAAGATGAAGACCCGCTTCACTCTGGACAGTAATGAGGTCGATAACGGCTTCGGCCTGCGGCAAATCGATCCGGCCATTGAGAAAAGCCCTTTTGGTAAATTCGCCGGGATCAGCCAGGCGAGCCCCTGCCTGCAGAACCAGCTCCAGAGTTTTATAGAGGACTGCTCTTCCCCCATGACAATTAATCTCAACAACATCTTCCCGGGTATAGGTGCGGGGTGCGCGCATGACTGCAACCAGGACTTCATCGATTTTTTTCCCGCTGCCCGGATCAATAATAAATCCGTAATGAAGAGTATGAGATGGAGCGCAGGCAATATCTTTATTGTTCCGGCCCCGGTATAATTTTCGAGCTATTTCGAGAGCCAAAGACCCGCTTATTTTAATGATCCCAACCGCGCTTTGACCAGCGGAAGTGGCAACGGCAGCAATAGTGTCATTCATAAATCCTTTGCCTCGAAATCTTGTCAGGCTCCCATTTTCTTGAGAATCAGGTAATGCTGTCCGATGGTAAGGACATTGTTCAGCAGCCAGTAAATAACCAGTCCCGAGGGGAAGCCGAGAAAAAACACGGTAAATATCAGCGGCATCATGGTCATCATTTTCATCTGGGTGGCATCGCCGCTCATCGGGGTCATTTTTTGCTGAATATACATGGTCAGCCCCATCAAAAGAGGAGTGATCAACAGAGGATCCATGATCGAAAGGTCTTTAATCCACAAGATGAAAGGCGCTCCCCGCAACTCAATGGATACCATCAATCCTTCATATAAGGCAAAAAATACCGGTATCTGGAGTAAAAGTGGCAGACAGCCACCCATGGGATTAATGCCTTTTTGTTTATACATGTTCATAAGCTCTTCATTGAGCTTTTTGGGGTCGCTTTTATACTTTTCCCTGAGCGAGGTCAGTTTTGGCTGCAGCTCCTGCATCTCTTTCATCGAGCGAAAACTTTTATCCGTCAACGGCCAAAAAACTATTTTTATCAGCAGGGTAAGCAGGATAATAGCTATCCCGTAATTGGGTATCAGCCGATAAAACCAGTTCAGCAGCCACATAAGTGGTTTGGCCAGAAAACTGAAAACTCCGTAATCCAGGGCTTGCTCAAGATTAATACCCAGGCTCTTTAAAATTTCATAGTCTTTCGGTCCGAAGTAAAACCTGTACAGGTCTTTTTGGCTGGACCTGGCTGCAATTTTTTTGGCCGGGTAATGAAGGCTTATCGTGGTCGCCTTATTTAAGTCGATATTTTCTTTACTGTTAATTGAAGGCCTATATACTGAAACTGTTGATTCTTCACTCTGGGGAATGAGTGCGGCCATAAAATAATTACTGGTCATGGCTGTCCATGAAATGTTTCCCTGATGTTGAACATCCCCGGCATTTTTCCCCGGTTTGTCTTTGATTTTTTTTCCATTAAGCCAGGTAACCGGTCCTTCAAATTTGTGCGCCCCCTTCTGAAAGGCGTTCCCCAGACCGGGACCCAGGAGCAGGCTATAGTCAAGCGTACTCTCGCTCTCCTTCAGATTTGTGCTCAAAACCTCCATATCAACCTGATAGCTGTCATAAGAAAAAGTAAGAAGTTTATCAACCTGAAAACCATTGGCTGTAATATAGGTCAGCTTTACGGTCTCTTTTGGATGCCGGGGGTTTAATACGATATTTTGAGCATCAGTCCGATAAACACCGCTATAGTAATCACCTGCGGGTTTTTCCCCTTTTCCCGGAAGGCGTTCGCCGGAAACGATTTGTAAGCCATATCCCTCGCCAGTTTTCGATAGTTGAAATAAATCTATGTTATCCTTTTCCCTGCTATCCTCTGAAGATCGAAAAAGACTGGCAAAGTAGCTTTTATATGAGCTTGCCACCCTTTTCCAAAAGCTGCCATTCCAGGGGATATTTTCATAATCCTGGCTTAACCGGTAGTCTTTCAGCTTCCAGCTCGTGATTCTGGCTCCATCAGTGCTGATGCAGGCCTGATATTTTTCCGTCTCGATAATAATATCTCTGGGTTTCTCATTCTTTTGTGCTTCGAGAAGCTGAGTTATCTCCTGTCCGAGAGATGTATCTCTGCCATCAGGTATCATGTCTGATGAAGGAATTTTATCCTTCTGATTTTTCCGGTTGAGATTCTCCTCCTGAGTTGGAGGATTGACCGGTGCCTGTGGCGCCTGTGGTGCAAAGAATCGGTAATAAACCAGTACAACAATTAAAGATAATATAACCGCCAAAATGGTTCTATCTTCCATATGGGTATATCCTTACTCACTCTCCTGTTTTTGATAAGTTTTTCGATAACTTTAATCCTCACCTTATTGAGTTTCTGCATTAAATTTCTGCAAGAACTTTTATGATAGCATGAGGTTGACCGTCATTCAATCTCTGAAAACAGGGTCATATCCACCCTTATTCCAGGGATTGCATCGTAAGACTCTGCTTACAGACTTGCCCAAACCGATCCATAAGCCGTATTTCTGAATAGATTCCACAGCATACTGAGAACATGATGGATAAAAGCGACATGAGGGAGGAAAAAAAGGAGAAATCAAATACTGATAAGCACGTAAAAAAAAAGGATAAATTTAATAAAAAAAATTTTTTTCAATTTGGCTGTCCATCCCTGGTCGATGAAATCACTTCATACTGATACATTTTTCCACTAAAGGCAGGAGGTTGTCTTTCAGCTCAAGGAAAGAGATATGTTTGACTATCTCTCTGGGAAAAATGACATAATCCATATTGGGAGAAAAATGGTCCATATTCAGCCGATAAATTTCTTTTATTCTTCGTCTTATCTTATTTCGTATGACTGCATGGCCAAACTTTCTTTTTAAGACGACAGCTACTCTGGCAACCCCCTGGTTATTGTCAGTATAAATAATTTTGAAGTATTTATTTTCAACCTTCCTGCCTGTGGAAAAAAGGCGTTCAAAATCTTTTCTCTCCCGAAGTCTATTTTCCCTTTTTAAAGGAAATTTCTTTTCCTGCTTATCCACTAACGGTTAATCTCTTTTTTCCTTTTCTTCTTCTGTTGTTAATAATCTTTCTTCCCGACCGGGTACTCATCCTTCGTAAGAATCCATGTTTTCTTAATCTTTTCTTTCTCTTGGGCTGATATGTCCTTTTCATGGTAAATTTTTTCTCCTTATACTCAAGCTTGTTGAGAATTTCGAAAAATTCCACTAGATCAGAAGATTATAAACCGTAATTCCTGGTATTGTCAAGCTCCCCGGAGAGAAAAAAACGTTGAAAAGCGGATTCATTTCTGGTATAGTTGTAATTCATATGGATAATTTATGGCATTAGCAGGTGATCAAAATCCCTCTTTAATTCCCTTGCTTTTCCAACCTCAGTAAGTGATCGCTCGTGGATAAATAAGTTATTCACACTTGTGGATAAAATTGTGGATAAGATGAACAATATTTGGGAAAAATCTCTCGAACTCATCAAAGAGAAAATTAATCATCAAAGCTTTAAAACCTGGTTTGCACCAACAGAATATATTTCCTTCGAGGGAAATCTTTTGAAAATTAAAGTTCCCAATAAATTTTATAAAACCTGGCTGAAAGAACACTATATGGACATTATTACTCAATCACTCAGCCAGATATCCCCGGTCGAAATCGACCTCGATCTGGTGGTTGAAGATGAAACCAGGGAAAATTCTTTTCCGCTCATTGCAGAAAATAGAGGGCTGAGCTTTCCTCCACCCAGTGCTCCCGTAGTTCCCCCTCCAGCCCTGAATCCAAAATATACCTTTGACACCTTCGTTGTGGGCACGAGTAATCAATTCGCTCACGCCGCTGCTCTGGCCGTAGCCGAGCACCCTTCTCTGACCTATAACCCCCTTTTCGTTTATGGAGGAGCGGGCCTTGGCAAGACTCATCTGCTTCATGCCATAGGTCACTATATAGCCAGCAAGTACCGAAATTTCAAACTGGTTTATACGCAAGCTGAAAAGTTTACCAATGAACTGATTAATGCGATCAGATATGACAACATGAATAATTTTCGGAACAAATATCGGAATATCGATGTTCTTCTCATCGATGATATCCAATTCATAGCTGGAAAAGAGCGAACTGAAGAGGAATTTTTCCATACTTTCAATTCTCTTTTTGAAGCGCATAAGCAGATTATCATTTCAAGTGATAGCCCTCCCAAGGAAATTTCCACCATTGAGGAGCGACTTCGCTCACGGTTCGAGTGGGGTCTTATTTCCGATATTCAGCCGCCTGAGCTGGAAACCAAAATCGCCATTCTCATGAAAAAGGCTGAAGCGGAAAATATCAATCTTCCGGATGATGTTGCTTTTCTCATTGCCAGTAAAATCAAATCGAACATTCGGGAACTGGAAGGCTGCCTGATTAAATTAGGCGCTTACTCATCCCTGAATTCAGAAGAAATTACTCTGGCTATGGCCAAAGATGCGTTAAGCGACCTTTTTGCCAACGACGATAAATTCATCAGTATTGAATCGATTCAAAAGATCGTCTGCAAGAATTTTTCGATTAAAATCTCTGACCTGAAATCGAAAAACCGGAGCAGGGCCGTCTCCTTTCCCCGGCAGATTGCCATGTATCTTGCTCGAAAGATAACCAATCAGTCTCTTCCGAAAATCGCTGAATGCTTCGGCGGAAAAGACCATACAACGGTAATGCATGCTTGTGATAAAATAGAAAAAATGATGGAAGAGGATAATGATTTCCGGTACAAAATTAACCATCTGATAAACCTGATCAAGAAGTAGACATGTGCAAAGGAGTAAAGCCGGTGGATAAAACTGGGGATAATGGCGGGGAAAAGCTGGGGATAAACTTTGAATAAAGATTGTTATCCTGGCAGGAGGTTATTATACTCACAGATTAATCAAAAAGCAAGGCAGGTAAAAATATGGATATTTTATCTCGGATAATCAAAGAATTATGGCTGATTTTCAAAATATCCACAAAGCCTATTACTACTATCAATATTATTATTAATTATCGATAAAATACCAATGACAGATAATAGAGATTCAGACATTATATCGAACAGCGAATATACTGCCAGCAGTATCCAGGTTCTTGAAGGGTTGGAGGCTGTCAGAAAACGGCCTTCCATGTATATTGGAAACACCTCGACTCTCGGCCTTCATCATCTGGTATTTGAAGTAACCGACAACAGCGTGGATGAAGCTCTGGCCGGGTATTGCAACGTCGTGGATGTCTTTATCCATATCGATAACAGTGTTACGGTTAATGATAATGGCCGGGGAATACCCACTGATATTCATAAAGAGGAAGGGATTTCAGCCGCCGAGCTGGTGCTGACGAAATTGCATGCCGGAGGTAAATTCGACAACAGGACTTATAAAGTCTCCGGCGGGCTGCATGGTGTGGGTGTGTCGGTTGTCAATGCTCTGTCAACATGGCTGGAGATGGAAATACGGCGTGAGGGTAAAGTCTACCAGCAGCGCTATGAGAGAGGAAAGCCGGTTACTCCGCTGGAGGTGGTCGGACAAACGAAGAAAACCGGCACGCGAATCAGTTTTCTTCCCGACAATACCATCTTCGAGGTCACGGAGTTCAGCTATGATATCCTGGCTAACCGCCTCCGGGAATTGTCCTTTCTCAATAAAGGACTGACCATCAATCTGGAGGATGAAAGATCCGGGAAAAAGAATACCTTTCTCTACGAGGGAGGCATCGTCTCGTTTGTCAATCACCTCAATAAAAACAAGGCCCCTCTTCACCCTGATCCGATCTATTTTAACCGGGAGAAAGATAACGTCATTGTCGAAGTCGCTATCCAATACAACGATGGATTTAATGAGCAGATTTTCAGCTATGCCAATAATATCAATACCTGTGAGGGTGGAACCCATCTTATCGGCCTAAAGAGCGCCCTGACGAGGGTTCTGAACCAGTATGGAGAAAAAAATAACCTTTTCAAGAATCTCAAATTCACCATCAGTGGAGAAGATTGCCGGGAAGGTTTGACTGCCGTAATCAGTGTCAAGCTGCAAAATCCCCAGTTCGAGGGGCAGACAAAAACGAAACTGGGTAACAGCGAGGTACGCGGCATTGTAGAATCGGTAGTCGGGGACAAATTGAGCCAGTTTCTCGATGAAAATCCGGATTGTGCGAAAAAAATCATCGAAAAGATGCTCAGCGCTGCCAGGGCGCGGGATGCGGCACGAAAAGCCCGGGATCTGGTCAGAAGGAAAAATGCCCTCAATTCTCTCTCTCTGCCGGGAAAATTAGCCGACTGCTCGGAGAAAGACCCTTCCCTCTGCGAGCTTTACCTGGTCGAGGGAGACTCTGCCGGAGGATCGGCCAAACAGGGAAGAAACCGGCAGTTTCAGGCTATCCTGCCCCTGAAGGGAAAAATTTTAAACGTAGAAAAGGCACGCTTTGATAAAATGCTGGGCAATGAGGAAATAAAAATCCTGATTACCGCTCTTGGCATGGGTATAGGAGAGGATCATTTTGATATTTCCAAGAGCCGCTACCATAAGATTATCATCATGACCGATGCCGATGTTGACGGAGCTCATATCAGAACTCTGTTACTGACCTTCTTTTATCGCCAGATGCCCCAGATTGTCGAGAAGGGCTATCTTTACATAGCCCAGCCTCCGCTTTTCAAGGTAAAGATGGGCAAAGAAGAATTTTATGTCAAGGACGAAAAAACACTGCAAAAGATTCTTCTTGCAAAATGCGGTCAAAATCTTCAGGTCATCAGTGATGAAACAATATTTGAAAACGAACGATTGGAAGCTCTGATCGATCGGATCAATAAGTATGAAAATCTGATATTGAAATTGAAGAATAAAGGCATCCCGGAAGAGATACTCCGCTTTCTGGTACTCGATAAGGACTTTGACAAGGAATTACTCAAAGATGCCGTCATGCTGAACGATAAGCTGAACCAGATGAATACCCGCTTTTGCTCGTTATTCCCGACCGAGACAAGCCTGGATTATAAAATTGAATTCGATGAGGAACACGGATGCTATAAAATAAATTTCCTGCTCAAGGCCAAAAAACTGGGCATGAGCAGGGAGCATCTGGTTGACATGGAATTCATTTTCTCTCCTGAAATCCGGGAATTGAGCTATCAGTTTCACCAGATCAACCTGGGGCTTCCACCCTACATTGTACGGAAATCCTCGGAAGAGCATAATGCCTACAGTTTTCGTGAATTAATCGATACGATTCTTACTTTGGCCAAAAAAGGGACTACAATTCAACGCTATAAGGGATTGGGAGAGATGAATCCTGAACAGTTATGGGAAACAACCATGAATCCCGAATCGAGGACACTGTTAAAAGTGAGAGTGGATGATATGGTCGAAGCGGATGAAGTCTTCAGTATCCTCATGGGTGATCAGGTGGATTCACGGAGAAAATTTATTGAAGAAAATGCCTTGAATGCAAAAAATATTGATATTTAAATTTTTACTTTGCATTGCAGAAATACAGAGGTAAGAAGGACCGATGAGCTTACTTGAAGAACAAATAATCGTTGATATCGAAGATGAGATGAAAAATTCTTATCTCGATTATGCCATGAGTGTCATCATCGGCAGAGCCCTTCCTGATATCAGAGATGGATTGAAGCCTGTTCATCGACGGATATTGTATGCCATGCACGAGCTGGGGCTTCTCTGGAACAAGCCCTTTCGAAAATCCGCACGTCTGGTTGGAGAGGTTTTGGGAAAATATCATCCTCATGGAGAAGCTTCGGTCTACGATGCCATATGCCGCATGGTCCAGAATTTCTCTCTTCGGTATCCTCTGATTAACGGGCAGGGCAATTTTGGTTCCATCGATGGTGATTCTCCGGCTGCGATGAGATATACGGAAGTAAAGCTTGAGAGGATTACTCAGGAATTTCTGAAAGATATCGATAAAGAGACAGTTGATTTTGTCAAGAATTTCGATGAATCCCTGGAGGAGCCGCTCGTATTGCCCACCCCGGTTCCGAATCTTTTAATCAATGGTTCTTCGGGAATTGCTGTCGGCATGGCAACTAATATTCCGCCCCATAACCTGAATGAGGTTATTAATGGATTGATTTTCCTGATCGACAACCCGGATTCCCCAATCGAACAACTTATGAAGTTCATTCAGGGGCCGGATTTTCCCACTGCGGGAATAATTCATGGAAGAAAAGGGATACTGGAAGCCTATACCACCGGCAAAGGCATTATCAAACTTCGGGCCAAAGCGGAAATTGAAAGGGATTCAAAGACCGACCGGGACAGGATTATCATCTATCAGATTCCCTACCAGGTCAACAAAGCCAAGCTGCTGGAAAAAATAGCGGAATTGATTAACGAGAAAAAGATTGAAGGCATATCTGATTTGCGGGATGAATCTGACCGGGAAGGAATGCGGATCGTTATTGAACTGAAAAAAAACGAGATAGCTCAGGCTACTCTCAATTTTCTCTATAAACATACTCCTCTCGAAACGAGCTTTGGCATTACCATGCTGGCGCTGGTCAATAATCAGCCAAGAATTTTGAACCTAAAAGAGATACTCCAGATATTCATCCTCTACAGAAAAGAAATCATTATCCGCCGGACTACCTTCGAGCTTCGCCAGGCAGAAGAAAAACTCCATATTCTGGAAGGATTGAAAAAGGCCCTTGACCACATCGACCGCGTCATTGAGATTATCCGCTCTTCAAAAACCGTCGAGCAGGCCAGGGAGACCCTGATGGGAGAGTTCTCCTTAAGTGCTCTTCAGGCCAAATCGATTCTTGAAATGAGATTGCAGAAACTCACCGGCATGGAAAGAGAGGAACTGGAAAACGATCTCAAAAACCTTTACGAAAAGATAGCTTATTTCCGGAAAGTTCTGGCAGAAGACCATCTGATCATGAATATTATCAAAGATGAGTTATTGAATCTGCAAAACATATATAAAGATAACCGGCTGACCCAGATAGTCGATCATGAAGATGAAATCAGCTATGAGGATATGCTGACCGAGCAGGAGATGGTAGTCATCATAACTCACCGGGGATATATCAAGAGGACCTCTCTTGACCAGTATAAAATTCAAAAGCGGGCAGGATGCGGAGTCCGCGGAGTCTTAACCTCGGATGAGGATTTTACCGCTCATCTGTTTGTGACTACAACGCATAACTCCATTTTCTTCTTTACTGACACGGGAAGAGTCTTCTGCCTGAAAATCTTTGAGATACCGGAAACCGGCCGCAGTGCCAAAGGAACCCCGATCGTAAATCTTTTACCCCTTCTCCCCGATGAAAAAATTGCCGCCTCATTTACCTTCAAGGAATTGCAGGAGGGGCAATACCTGGTTATGGCCACTAAAAAAGGACTGGTCAAAAAGACCTGTGCCGAAGAATTTAAAAATATCGAGAGATTCGGAAACCGGGGTATCCGGGGATTGATTATCGGAGAAGATGACAGACTGGTGCAGGTTAAAATGACTAACGGAAATCAGGATATTCTTCTGGGCACCAGGGGAGGACAGGCCATTCGGTTCAACGAGAAGCAGGTTCGTATCAGTGGACGGGTTTCTCAGGGAGTGAAGGGAATAAAGCTGGAAAAAAACGATGAAGTGGTGGCCGCGCTGATCCTGAATGGCGATTCCAGTATCCTGACGGTAACGGAAAAGGGTTTTGGAAAGAGAACCAGCGTCGATGAATATGTATTACAGAACCGTGGAGGAAAGGGGCTGAAAAATATCAAGCTTACCTCCAAGAATGGCCATGTTGTCGGTATCAGGGAGGTTTTACCGGAAGAGACGCTGATGATCATCACCCTGAGAGGCAAGGTGATCTGGATGCGCATTAATGACCTGAGCAGGGATATGGGCCGGAATACTCAAGGTTTGAAGCTGATAGAGCTGGATGATGACGACAGGGTTGTGTCGATTGACTCGTTTACGGAAAGCAGCGAGAAGGAGTAAAATCTTTTATTCATGATACTGTCTTGACAAGCATTCTTTGGGATGTTAATCTTGTAATCTATAACTCTAAAGTTTTGAGGAAAATCATTGCTGGATATTAAATTCTTACGGGAAAACATAGAATCCGTCAAGGCCAGGCTGGAGCAGCGGGCGCAGGGGTCTTCTCTCGAGCAGTTCATCGGGCAATTTGTAGAGTATGATCAGGAGAGAAGATCAATTGTGCAGGAGGTTGACCGGCTGAAAAATCAGCGCAATCTTGTTTCAGAAAAAATCGGCGAGATGCGCAAAAAAGGGCTGGAAGCAGCGGACGAAATCCTTGAAATGCGGAATGTTTCAGCCAAAATTAAAGAGTACGACGATAAAATTAAAGAAATTCAGCTCAAACTGGACTCTATTCTTCCTTTCATCCCAAACCTTCCTCACCAGTCGGTGCCGGTTGGCAGGGATGAAAAAGATAATCCGGTTGTTCGCACCTGGGGTGAGATCAGAAATTTCAGCTTTCCTCCAAAGCCTCACTGGGACATTGGCGAGGAACTGGGTATTCTCGATTTTCCCCGCTCGGCCAAAATAGCCGGATCACGGTTTTCCCTCTATAAGGGAAAGGGTGCCTTACTCGAACGGGCTCTGATCAATTTCATGTTGGATCTGCACAGCAGGCATCATGGGTATACGGAGGTTTTACCTCCATTTATGGTTAATTATGACAGCATGTTTGCTACCGGACAATTGCCGAAATTTGAAGAGGAATTGTTCAAGACTTCCCAGGATAATTATTACCTGATTCCAACGGCAGAGGTTCCGGTGACCAATATTCACCGGGATGAAATTTTGGAGGAAAGCCTGCTGCCGATAAAATATGTGGCCTATACACCCTGCTTTCGGCGGGAAGCCGGCTCTTATGGCAAAGATACGCGGGGCCTGATCAGGCAGCATCAGTTCAATAAAGTAGAGCTGGTGTGGTTTTCTCATCCTGACAAGTCCTATGAGAATCTGGAAATCCTGGTCCGGCATGCCGAAGAAGTATTGCAGATTTTAAATCTCCCATATCGGGTGATCAGCTTATGTACCGGCGATCTGGGATTTTCGGCAGCCAAGACCTATGATCTTGAAGTCTGGCTGCCGAGCCAGAATACCTATCGGGAAATTTCCTCCTGCAGTAATTTTGAGGATTTCCAGGCCCGGAGAGCCAAAATCCGCTACCGGGACCAGGAAAAAGGAAAGTCGCAGCTTGTTCATACCCTGAACGGTTCCGGTTTAGCCATCGGCAGAACCGTGGTAGCCATTCTGGAGAATTATCAGCAGAAAGATGGGTCGGTTGCAATTCCCCGAGGGCTTCAGCCGTATCTGGGAGGTATAGAGAAAATAACGAAAGAAAATTAATATTATTCTGGAGGGATGGCCGAGTGGCTTAAGGCGGCGGTCTTGAAAACCGTTGATCGAAAGGTCCGTGGGTTCGAATCCTACTCCCTCCGCTTTCCGAAATAAACCTGGAGAGGTGGCCGAGTAGGCTTAAGGCGCTCGCCTGCTAAGCGAGTGAGTGGGGAAACTCACTTCGAGGGTTCGAATCCCTCCCTCTCCGCCAGTTTTTAGTATGCACTACAAGCAGCCGGGATTTCCCTCCTTCAAACTCTTACAGATAGAAGAAAAGTATGACCTTCGGGAAAAAATACCGTAATTTCCTCTTCTTGTATGCTCTTGTATATTTATTGCTGCTTCCTGGGACTGCTGCCCGGCCTCCTGTTTGCCCTGGCCAGGATTTGCCTGCAATCCAGACCCAGGAACCAGGCCATGCAGACCGGTGCCTGGTCATCGATCCCGGCCACGGCGGGAAGGACAGCGGAGCTGCTTTTGGAACGAGCCTGTCAGAAAAAACCCTGACCTTAAGTATTGCCCAGAAGTTGAAAGAGCTTATCGAAGCTGACACTTCGCTGAATACCGGCCTGAAGGTGCTGCTGACCCGGGCAGGTGATAATGATGTGCCACTTGATGAGCGGGCGGCCATTGCCAATCACCATAAGGCAGAGCTGCTGCTCAGCATTCACTTCAGCAGTCACCTTTATCCTGCTGTGGAGGAGCTGCAGATTTTCATTGCCGATTACTCGCCGGAGGAACTGGAATATTTTGCGATAGCTGTCGATAGCTGGACATCGATGCAAAGCAGGCATCTTGCCGAAAGCCAAACATTAGCCCAAAATATCGAGAAGGCAGCCAGGGAAAGTATGGCCTTTAAGGCCGTCAACTTTCTGAAAGCTCCGGTCTATGTCCTGGAAGGGGCTTCGATGGCCGCGGTAGAGGTAGAAGCTGGTTTTGTTCCAACCCAGGAGAATATCAGGAAACTGGAAAGTGAAGAGTATCAGTGGCAGATTGCCAGGGTGCTCTTCCAGGGAATTATGAACTATCTCACCCAAGGCCAGGAGCAGGCTGAAGAGCACGACAGCGGCCAAGAGAAGGAAGAATGACCCGGACAGCATCTGGATCGAAAAATCGAGGCCTCGTCAAACAATTTCTGATCATTATGCTGATTCTTATTCTTGCCGGCGTCGGGTTGTGGGTATGGACAGAGCTCAAGAACCCGAAAAAGCTGGTAAAGAGAAACCCGCTCCTGTCCAGAATCCTGGAGGAGACCAGCCAGGAAAAAGAGTTTCTGACCGTGCAGCTTTATTTTGCCAGCAAAACGGAATTCTCTCTGGGCATAGAGTCAAGAGAAGTCAAGGGGGAAAAGTCCGGTATCCAGCAGGAAATCCGCCATGCTCTCTCGGAGCTGATCAAGGGACCGACTCAGGCTGATCTTGCTCCGACTATCCCTGTCGGAACCAGGCTTCGAAGTTTCTACCTGGATAAGAATGGGATTGGATATGCTGATTTTTCAAATGAAATGATCAAAAACCATCCGGGTGGCAGTTGGGGAGAGCTCATTACCATTTATTCGATCGTGAATACGATAACCAAAAATTTTCCTCAGGTTCACCAGGTTAAGCTGCTCATAAACGGTCTTGAAGTGGAAACCCTGCGGGGACACCTTGACCTGCGCAGGGCATTTTCGTTCAATGAAGCCCTGGTTCATGCTCAGTCTGAGTAACGATCGTGAGCAGAGCAGGGATGGAAAACCAAAGAAGGATGACAGGAGCATACGTTGTCAACGGTAATTAACCAGTCGTATTTTCTTCCCAGTAATCCTGTCGGCATTTTTGATTCCGGTGTTGGCGGATTAACAGTGGTACGAGAAGTTATCCGCAACCTGCCTCATGAAAATATCGTTTATCTGGGCGACACGGCCCGGGTGCCGTACGGAGTAAAATCCCGGGACACGGTGACCAGGTACGCTTTTCAAAATACCAGATTCCTTCTGACCCAGGGCATTAAGGTTATTGTTGTAGCCTGCAATACAGCCTCCGCTTTTGCCTTGAGAAGGCTTCAGGATCATTTTCCGCTTCCCTGCCTTGGAGTTATCGAACCGGGAGTCAAGGTGGCCATGGAGCACACGATAACAGGACGGATTGGGGTCATCGGTACAGCCGGGACCATATCCAGTCAGGCTTATGTACAGGCCATTCAGGCAGTCGATCCGAAGGTTGAGGTATTCAGTCAGCCCTGTCCCCTCTTTGTACCCCTGGTGGAAGAAGCCCTGATTGACCATTCAATTGCCTATCAGGTGGCTCAGATGTATCTTGAGCCGTTGAAACAGAAGCGGATTGATACCCTGATTCTTGGCTGTACTCATTATCCCTTGCTAAAAAAAGTCATTTCCGATATCATGGGTCCAGCGGTGACCCTTGTTGATTCAGCCACTTCGATTGCTCTGGAGCTTCAGACTGTTCTTCGCCGTGAGGGAATGACCAATCCACAAAAAGAGGGGGAAGTGCACCGGTTTTTTGTTACCGATATGCCGGAACAGTTTCAAAAATTGGGAAAGCTGTTTCTGCAGCAGACAATTTTTTCTGTCGAGCATGTTGATATATGCAGTTATGGCCACGAGGAGGAAGGAGAAAGCGAGCATGAGAGTTGGCGGACGTGCCAACGATGAGTTGCGCAAGGTTGCAATAACCCGTAATTATCTGAAGTATGCCGAAGGCTCCGTGTTAATTGAAATCGGGGATACGAAAGTAATTTGCACGGCCAGTATTGAGGACAAGGTACCTCCCTTTTTAAAGGACACGGGGAGGGGATGGATCACTTCGGAATATTCCATGCTGCCTCGCTCCTCGGCAACCCGCATCATCCGGGAATCCTCGCGGGGCCGGGTTGGAGGCCGGACCCATGAAATCCAGCGGCTTATCGGAAGATCGCTTCGATCCATCGTGGATCTCTCCCGTCTGGGAGAGCGGACCATCTGGATTGATTGTGATGTCATCCAGGCGGATGGCGGGACGAGAACAGCTTCCATTACCGGCGGATTTGTGGCCCTGGTTGATGCTTTAAGCGTGCTGAAAAAACAGGGCAGGATCAGCGAGTTGCTCATCAAGGATTACGTTGCCGCTGTCAGCTCAGGGATTGTTAACGGTGAAACTTTCCTTGATCTTGATTATGAAGAAGACTCCCGCGCCGAAGTCGATATGAATTTCGTTATGACCAGTGAGGGAAAATTTGTCGAGCTGCAGGGAACAGCGGAAAGCAACCCCTTTTCCCGGGAACAGCTCGATACTCTGATCAATCTCTCGCGTGATGGAATCAATGCTCTGATCGACAAACAAAAAGAGGCTCTGGGAGGAATCTCCTTTCGCCCTGAAATTCTGGTCTGATGCCATAGAATAACCATGAATAACCATACTGCCGTCATTCCTGATACCCTGATTGCAGCTTCTCATAACCCTCATAAAATCGAGGAGATCAGAAGCATCCTCAGCGATTTTCCCGTTCAGATTCTTTCTCTGAGGGACCTTGACTGGAAAGTCCCGCATCAGGAAGATGGCAGCAGTTATTACGAAAATGCCCTGAAAAAGGCCAGGGCCATTGCGAAGCATTTTGGCAGGCCTACCCTGGCAGAGGACTCAGGGCTGGAGGTGGATGCCCTCGGCGGTCAGCCCGGGATATATTCTGCGCGCTATGCCGGAGAAGATGCCACGGATGAGGACAATAATCAGAAGCTGCTGACTGCTCTTTCTCCTGTGCCCATGTCCGAAAGAACAGCGCGCTATCGATGCACGCTCGTGCTCATGTATCCGGATGAAAGGGTTTACTCCTTTGAGGGTACGTGCGAGGGAATAATCACCCTTGCCCCGCAGGGGGAAGAAGGGTTTGGGTATGATCCTCTCTTTCTCGTGCCGGAGTATGGTAAAACCTTTGCCGAGCTGGGAGATGAAATTAAAAATAGAATCAGCCATCGAGCCCGTGCCCTGGCCAAATTGAAGAAATTTTTCAGAATTCCTGTTGACTTTTCAGAACAGAATTCCTTATAATCCCCTCATACATGATACCGCACATACACTGTATCGGGGCGTAGCGCAGCCTGGTAGCGCACCGGTTTTGGGAACCGGGTGTCGGAGGTTCAAATCCTCTCGCCCCGATTGTTTTTTTCCGATATCTCTTCGCTATCTGCAATCGCTTGCATTTGGTGTGAGCAATTATCTTTTCAAGATGAGTAATCCGGTTAAGTATCATTACGGTGCATTTCCCCCTCAGGAATTAGACTGGCAGCAGCTTGTTCCGCTGATCGGTCCGGCCAATGCGGCGCTGGCACGCTATGATGGAACGCTATCGGCTGTTCCCAATGCGGGCGTTCTCCTGACACCCCTGACTACTCAGGAAGCGGTCTTATCTTCCCGCATTGAAGGCACTCAGGCCACTATGGGTGAGGTTCTGGAATATGAAGCACAAGCAGGCCCGCAAAACCTCCCTCCCGAAAAAACGGCTGATATCAACGAGGTTTTGAATTACCGGAAAGCTATATGGCAGGCAGTAGATTTACTCAGAGATATTCCCCTTTGTCAGCGCTTGATCAAAGAGGCGCATCGCATCCTCATGGATGGCGTACGAGGCAGGAATAAAGCACCGGGTGAATACCGCAGGATACCAAACTGGATCGGTCCTCCAGGATGCCCTATTGAAGAGGCCCGCTTTATTCCTATCTCTCCGGACAAACTGAATGATAGCATGGCCTCCTGGGAGCGCTACATTCATACGGAATTTCCAGACCGGCTGGTTCAATTGGCTATTCTTCATGCGGAATTTGAAGCGCTGCATCCTTTTCTGGATGGAAATGGCCGGTTAGGCCGCATGTTTATCCCGCTCTTTCTTTTCAAGATGGGTCTTCTTTCCAGTCCGATATTCTATATCAGCGCCTATTTCGAGCGCAACAGGGATGAGTATTACGAGCGCCTACTGGCTATTTCACGAAATAAGGCCTGGACAGAATGGTGTGTGTTTTTCCTTAAAGCGGTACAACAGCAGTCCCTGGAAAATCAGCAGAAAGCGGATGCAATTTTAAGGCTCTACGAGGATAAGAAAAAGCACATTACCAAATTGGCCCATTCTCAGTATGCCATACATACCATTGATTTTCTTTTCCGCCGTCCGATTTTCAGGTCTCCCGAATTTGTCAGTCAAGCAGGTATCCCCGAACCGACAGCCAAGAGACTCCTGAAAGTACTGCGTGAAGATGGTCTGCTAAAAGTCTTGCAAGAGCCCAGCGGCAGGAAGGCTGCTGTCCTAGTGTTCCGGGAGCTATTGAATGCCGCGGAAGGATATGAAGCATTTTAAGGATCATGGATGATCCACAAAATGCTTTGTGGATCATTTTTTATAAAAAATGATCCACAAAATGCTTTGTGGATCATCAGTGAGCTACAAAATCTCTCCGACATCCTTAAGGAAAAAAGAAAAAATGGCTCTTCCGTAATAGGTGTGCTGGTTTTTGACAAAAATACCGTTATTCCTTCACTGGGTAAGTTTTATTTACCCGGACATCCGAGTCAATCGGGACATGGGAAACATGAAAATAAAGACCTTGTTTCTCTGCCTGTTCATGATTTTCCTCCCAGAGTGGCGTGATATTTTATCGTATATTGTATTACTGATGCGAAAATTATGCCAAATTAGTCAAGGTCAAATCCTGCACAATTATTGACTGCATCCCTGGTCTTTTCTCATATCCAACGGGAAAGTATCCGTTTTCTGAGAGTCTCCATCAAAAATCTGAGAGTTTATTTTTCAAACAGGCTTTAAAACATCTCCTTCTCTGCTCCGGGAGTGATCTGGAAGGCCACGGTAAAGGTAGTCCCCTGATTCGGCACACTTTCGACCGTCACTGTCCCCTTGTTTTTTTTGATCAGCATATTGACGATTGCCAGACCCAGTCCGGTCCCTTTGGACTTGGTAGTAAAAAGAGGGGTAAAAATTTTCCGGATATTAATCGGAGATATTCCGACTCCGGTATCGGTGAAGGAGAGCACCAGCCGTGCGCCTTCCCAGCTCCCCTGAATCTTCAGTCTGCCGCCGCATGGCATGGCCTGGATGGCATTGGAAATGATGTTATGGAAAATCTGCTCTGCATGGTCTGGATCGACAAATGCCTTGGGCAGGCTTTTCGGGTAGTCGACAACGACCTGAATATCGGAAGGAATGTCTATCTTCTGCAGCAGCTTTTGCAGGATCTTCTCCAGATCGACCTGTTGAAAACGGGGAGGAGAAGTGCGGGACAGATCCAGAAGATCCTCGACGAACCGGCTCATCTTATGGATTTCCTCTTCCAGGGTATCGACAAACTCCTCGATATCTTCCGACTCATCCCGGTTTTTCAGAAGGTATAATACACCCGACAGGATGGTCAGGGAACTTCGGAATTCATGTCCCACGCTGCCGATCAACTGGCCGATAACAGCCAGTTTCTCTTTGTGTACCATCTCTTCCTGGATCTTCTGCAATTCTATTGTCCGCTCTTCCACTTTCCGCTCAAGCTCTGCATAAAGCTTTCTGATTTCATCCTCTGCCTGCTTGCGCTGCGTAATGTCTCGGGAAAACTCAACCGCCTGAATTACCTCTCCCTCGGCATTCCGGATCGGAAAAGCGAAAACCTCAGCCCAGGAAGCCGCCTGCTGATCGGTATTCTCCCGGCACCGCAATCGGTAGGCAGGTTTTCCGGTTTGAAAAGCATCGATGATCGCACAGGAGAGGCAGGGTTCGGCGCGGTTATGGAAAGCCTCGTAGCACTTTCTGCCAATGATATCCTGCGGCTGTACATTGTAAAGCGTTGCTCTGGCCGGATTGCACATCAGAATGGTGAGTGAGCGGTCTTGAATATTGAGCGGATCGGCAATGCAACTGAATACTGCTTCGAGCTGGTTTTTCGTCTTTCGCAGCTCTTCTTCAGCCTGATGGGCGGATTTTATCTGGCTGATAATTCCGGCCACTAACCGCAGGGATTGAATATCCTCCATCCGCCAGTCCCGCGGGCTGGTTAAATCCTCGAAAATGACAAAACCGGCAAATTGTCCATGAGCCCACAGGGGTATGATTAAAAGAGCCTGAATTTCCGAAGTTCCAAAAGGGCAGAGTGTACCCGGACCGGATTTGCCTTTCAGCTCTGGAAAGACGATATTCTGGTTCTTCTTCAGAGGATCCATCCACGCAGGAAGAGAGACTACAGGAGTTCCCTGCCATTGATACCGGCAGGATGAAATGCCGGGGGAGCACCACTCGTGGACGATGTCCAGCAAATCTTCATTGGACCCTATGGCTACCAGGCAAATGCGGTTTAAGGCCAGATACTGACCGATCTTCCTCAAGGCGTTTGTTATAGCCAGATGGAGATTTTGTGTAGCCACAAACGAAGATAACAGAGAAGGCAGGATTTCTTTCATGGTGATCTCCAAATTCCTTTCGTTTATGGTTGGAATAGTGATTAATTAGCTGAAAAGAAGAAAAACATTCCCTATATAATGATATATGAGAAGAGAGAAAAATCAAGGAAAATGATTACGACAGGTCAAAATCGGCGTGCGGGTCAAGGGCACTGCCCTTGACCCGCACGATTGAGTCAGATATTATCTTTCTTCAGCCCGCTGATCTTGGTTACCCCCTTGAGGTCCCCGTTAACGGAATATCGCTCAAAGCCAATAAATTCATCCTCGGAGATAAATCGACAATGGTCCAGAACTTCAGTACCATCCTCCAGGATATATTTGATAACAAATATTGTCTCACCATAAACACCGGCCAGGGGGAGCGCCTGCCCTCGGCCCGACAACTGGGCTTTGCCGGAAATAGTACCATCTGGGTTGAAAGTTACCACCAAATATCCCTGCTCTATGCTGCCCACGCGGATAGCATAGGTATGGGTGCCGGAAAACTGCGCCAGTGCAACACCCGCAAAAAGAACTACTGCGGTTAAAACCGTGGTAAAAACAGCAAGACTGAATTTATTTGGCATATAAATCATCTCCTTTAATTCCATTATAATCCCTTTTAAAAAAAACACAAGCGAAGGATGTTACAAATCAGCACCGAGCATCTGAAATATATCCCCACCCCCATCAGGCATCCTTGCGAAGATCATTTTATCATGATATATTGACCAGGCGATGATCCATAGCAATGAAATGTCTGAAAAAAAATACTTTATCTTCCTCTGGTCCTGCACGGGCATAGCTCTGGTTTTTACCATATCTTTTCTGGTCAAATATCTCAATGACGTTCACAGCGCTTTGGCCAACGGCAGGTACCTGGCTGGCTACCTGGTTTTATTCATCCCTCTGAGCATTGGGCTCTACAAGGGGTCAGACGAACTCGGCCAGAAAATTCTGCTTTTCTACGGCATTGTACTCATGTTCTGGGCGTATGGACTGCTCCTTTCAACTGCCAGTTGGCTCTCCTTATGTCTTGGGCTGCTTTTTATGTGCGGCTGGATGCGGGAATACGATGAAGGCTGGTCACATCTTCTCTTTCTGACCATTCTCCTGTGCACCCTGCTGCTCGGAGAATCAATACCTCAGTTCGGCGTCCGGTTTGCCGGAAGCAAGGACCTGTTATGGGCAGGTCTGTTTGATGAATTCCTGCATATCCTGGCCGCCCTCCTGGTAATATTTCCCCTCCTCCTGTCCGAGGACAAAATGGCCAAAAGAGGATATCTGCTGGCCATCATGATGCTGGCTGCGGTACTCATCGACCTTGATCATATCGACCCCCTGCTTTTTCTCAGTACCGGACAGGGAGTATTCAGGGCACGGACTCCGGTTCACAGCTTCTTGTGGGGCGGGATCATCTCCCTGCCCTTGTGGTTTCACCGGGATAAAAAATTCGGCCTGGCGTTTTTACTGGCCCATTTTTCTCATATTCTCCGGGATTCCTACGGATTGGGGCGCATACAAATGCTCTGGCCCCTCTCTATCCCCAAATATCCCAGGCCGGTATATCCTCTCGGTATGGTTGTCCTGTTTCTTGTTTCCCTGGGGTTCCACTACCGGAAGCATCTGAAAGAGGGCTGCGCCAGAATTATCAAGCCGATTCTCTGGTCCGCGAGCTTTGCCCTGCTGACAGGACTTGGGATATTTTTCCTGAAAAGACTGCCTCCCCCAAGAAACCAGCTACTGCCTCAGGGTGCCCGATGGGTGCAGAAGGGATTTTTTCTCCTGCTGGTGATGGAAATTTTTGTCCTTTCACTCTGGTTTCCTGACAAGGAAACCACGGAATTTCATGCCTGCTGCCCCAACCCCTACCTCCTTTCCGGTGTCTGCTCCGGCCTTATTGCAGGGATTGCATACGTTCTGTCTGCCGGAATATCCACCTTGCCCTACCTTGTATCCCTCGCCATCCCAGGCATCTTTCTCCTCGTGCTTACCTGCTGCCAGCGGCGGGGAAAGCAGGTTATCAGTGGCCAGTAAAGACAGTGGTCAGTGACCACTCTCTTCATTTTCTCCTTAAACTTTCAGCCCGAAAGGAACGATAAGAAAATAATAGCGGAAAATGGAGGTCTTGAGTATAGGTATGATAAGCAAAAGGAAAGTCGGTCTGGCCTTGTGCAATATGGCCACTATCGGTATTTTTCTCATTCCTGTCACGATTTGTTCAGGCTCTTTTGCTCAATCCTCGTTACCGTTTCACCTGTCCAGCAGAGAGGAGAAGATCGAGGCATTTCCCTGTCAGGACTGCCATGAGGATATGTCGGCAGAAGGGGGAGACGAAAATGCGCAGCCACAGGAACATGCCGGAATTTCGCTCAAGCATGGGGGCTTACGGTGTTTCAACTGTCATGATCAAAAGGACCGGGATACCCTGCAAACCGTCGATCATCGCCGGGTCAGCTTTTCCAATATGGAAGAGGTGTGCGGTGGATGTCATGCGGCTGATTACCGGGATTGGACCAAAGGGATTCATGGCAAGCTGGTTGGCTCCTGGAAAGGAATTCAGCGGGGACTTCGCTGCGTGGAGTGCCATGATGTCCACGAACCAAAGCCGATAACTGTCAAACCGGAGCGGCCCCCCGATCCACCGGCCGCATCGCACCCATAAGGTCACAGCCATAACCTGAACATGAGGTAGGAGCTGGAAACGTAACTATGCTGACACGAAGGGAGTTTATTAAAAAATCGACTCAAGGGGCCTCTTTGCTGAGCCTGTCTTCATTAATCAGCGGCTGCTTTTCAGAAAAGTTTTTCCAGGATCACATCAGGCGGATGAGTCGGGAAGAACTGCACAAGACCATTCAACGGCTGGAAAATGAATACCGGCAGAAATTTTGCCGGCAGATCAAGATCAAAACCACTCCTGCTCAGCAGGATGTTCTGTTTGGCATGACTCTGGACCTTTCCAAGTGCATCGGCTGCCGAAGGTGTGTATGGGCCTGTGCTCAAGAGAACAACCAATCCAGAAAGCCCCAGATCACCTGGATCGATGTACTTGAGATGAAGCATGGGTCAATGGATATTAAGGAAGGAAACCGTTACTACCGGCACGAATCAACTCCGGCGGAAGGATATTTTTACCTGCCGATCCAGTGTCAGCAGTGCCAGGATCCTCCCTGTGTCAAGGTCTGTCCGGTGAACGCCACCTGGAAGGAGCCGGACGGGATTGTAGTCATTGACTACGACTGGTGCATCGGATGCCGCTACTGTCTGGCCGCCTGCCCATACGGTGCCCGGAAATACAACTGGAGCCGCCCCTCCTTGCCGGCAAATGAGATAAATCCTGATGTTCACCTTCTGGGAAACCGGCCGCGAGACAAAGGTGAGGTTGAAAAATGCACTTTCTGCCTTCACCGGACCAGGGAGGGACGCTATCCTGCCTGTGTTGAGGTCTGCCCTACCGGTGCCCGGAAATTCGGCGATCTCCTTGACCCGAAAAGCGTTGTCCGCACAATCCTGGCTGAGAAAAATGTCTTTGTGCTCAAGCCGGAATCGAACACCAAACCAAGGTTCTATTACTATTTTGGATAGTGAGGAGTATGATACCTGACCACGTGAAGAAAACCAGTTCAAACCTCTTTCCCCGGCTCCTTACGGGAGGATGGGCTTATTACCTCTGGCTGTCCGTTCTGGGAATTACCGTGGCGGCAGGCGCTTTAGCCTTTGCCTTTCAGGTTCGAGATGGCCTGATCATCACCGGCATGCGCGATCCTTTCCCCTGGGGGCTCTATATTGCCAATTTTGCCTTTCTGGTAGGCATAGCGGCAGCCGCAGTCCTGGTGATTATTCCCTCGTATATTTACCACTATCAGCCTTTGAAGGAAATCTGCCTCATCGGAGAGTTTTTGTCCGCTGCCTCGATCGTCATGGCCCTGTTTTTTGTGGTCATTGACCTGGGCAGGCCAGACCGCTTCTGGCACATTCTCCCCGGCCCGGGGCTGCTCCACTTTCCCCAATCCCCCATGGGCTGGGACTGCCTGGTCCTGTGGGGTTATCTGCTTCTCAACCTGGTCCTGTGCGGCTATATCTTACGATGCAAATACCAGGGCAGGCAGCCAAACCTTCGCCTGCTCATGCCCCTGGTTTATCTTTCCATTGTCTGGGCCATCAGTATTCATACGGTAACTGCCTTCATCTACTGCGCGCTCTCCTCCGTTCCCTCCTGGCACCAGGCGATTACGATACCCCGGTTTCTGGCTTCGGCTTTTGCCTCCGGCCCTGCTCTTTTGATCCTGATCCTTCAGGTCATTGGACGCTACACCCGGTGGCCGGTAGAAAAAAAAGCACTCTCCAAACTGGCCGAAATCATGACGGTGGCCTTATTCTTCAACCTGTTTATGCTCGGAGCCGAAATATTGGTTGAAGGTTACACCAGAGGCTCTCATTTTTCCCACTGGCAATACCTGCTCTTCGGGCTTCATGGACATACCGGCTGGGTCTTTCTCACCTGGACCGCAGTAGCGGCTCAAGGTTTCTCTTTGATTCTCCTTTTGGTTCCCCGGATCCGCTGTAACCTGAAGCTTCTCAGCCTCTGCTGCACCGCCATATTTGCCGGAATCTGGCTTGAGAAGGGAATCGGACTTCTCGCCTTCGGATTTATCCCCTCAAACCTTGGGGAGATATTTGAATACCGTGTCACATCCGCTGAGATCGCCATTACTGCGGCCATCTGGGCTATCGGTATGCTCATTATTACTCTGCTGGTCAAGCTGACTATCCTGATTGAAACAGGAGCTTGCCGTCATGTCGATAAAGCTCAGGGCGAGCAGACAAAGGCCGCACAGATCGAGGCCGGAGAAGAAGTAACACCCCTGACCCAGTGAATAAGGGCCGCTGACCTAACCAGCTCATCATGAGCTGCCCAGTCTCCAACTTGTCATCCAGGGATGATGGTGTCAGCCTAAAATAAAAAATTCAAACACTTAACTTCTTGCTTCCGATGTATTATCATAGAGAGGAAGAGAACGATATACGATAAGGACCATCGGCTGTTAGGTTTTCTTGGACAGGATTACCGATGAACCAAGAGAGCCCGATGGAGGAAAGGAATATATGACCAAAGAGAATGAAGAAAAATTAGAACAACTGATAAACCTGGGGAAGGATCGGGGAGGTTATCTAACCTATACCGAGGTTAATGATTTCCTTCCGGATGAGGTCATATCTGCGGATGAAATCGATGACCTCGTAGCGGAGCTGGAAGAAAAAGGTATTGAACTGGTCGATACTCCTCCTGTTGTGGGCGAAGAAGAGCGAGGGCATCCCGCAGGAGAAGCCCGCAGCATCCTGTCCCTGTCTTTCGGAGAGGAAGAAGCCGGGGAGGAAGAGGCTGTGCAGGGAGAACAGGAGGCTGCTCCGGAAGAGGATGATGAAGAAGAGGAGGCAACTCTCGACTATGCACGGTTATACCTGAGAGAGATGGGAGCGGTGCCTCTTCTGACCCACGAGGAGGAGATAAGCCTTGCCAAACAGATCGAGGAGGGTGAAAATGAGGTTATCCGCGCGGCCCTTGCTTCTCCCCTCACCTTCAGAAAAGCAGCCGAATTCGCAGATATGCTGCTCTCGAACAAAGAACCCGAAGAATTGGCCAGAGAGCTGGAGGCGGAGAATTATCCGATTGAGGAATCACTCGATATCCCCCCGATGCTCTCCCTGATCAACCAGGTCAAAAGGCTGATCGAACAGGACCGGCTGGCACAGGAGGAGGCAGCGGTCAGGGGCCGGATTCCGGATACTGCCCATGCCAGGATGAAAAAGCAGGATCATCAGAGGAAAGATACAATCGTCTCCCTCCTCAAGCAGATAAACCAAAGGGTCAGGTTTATTGATAAGATCGTCCAGAGCCTGAAAGAGCTCGGAGCGCAGGCAGCCAAAGCCGAGGATGAAATCATCCGGGCCGGGGAGCACATCAAAACTCCTTCCGGGCAATGGCCCGCTTTCCCCCAGCCGGAGAATAACGATCAAGGCGGCAGAGATGAACAGGATAAATACCTGCGGATAATCACCAATGCCCGAAAGACCATCCGCCGGGTGGAGGAAGAGGCCATGCTGCCACTGGAGGACTTAAAGCGCACCATCCAGGTCATCAAGAGCGGCGAGGCGAAGACCAGACAGGCCAAAGACCATATGACCAGGGCCAACCTGCGCCTGGTGGTCTCCATTGCCAGAAGGTACATGAACCGCGGCCTGCCCTTCCTGGATCTGGTCCAGGAGGGAAATATCGGGCTGATGAGAGCTGTGGACAAGTTCGACTACACCATGGGGCACCGATTCAGCACCTATGCCACCTGGTGGATCAGGCAGGCTATCACCCGGGCTATCGCCGATCAGGCCCGGATGATCCGTATCCCCGTGCATATGACGGAAACCATCACCAAGCTGATCCGCGCCTCCACTGCCCTCGCGCAGGAGCTGGGGCGGCAGCCTACGGCGCAGGAGATCGCCGAACGCCTGAATGTTCCCGTAGAGAAAGTCAGCAAGGCGCTGGAAACCGTCAAAGAGCCGATCTCCCTGGAAACTCCTATCGGTGAAGAGGAGGAAAGCTACCTGGAGGATTTTGTCGAGGATAAAAAGATCGCCTCCCCTGAGGAGGAAGCTACTCGCCAGAACCTCTCGGAGCAGACCCGGAGAATGCTGGCTACCCTGACCCCCCGCGAGGAGGAAATCCTGCGGATGCGCTTTGGAATCGATGAGTCGGAGGACCATACCCTGGAGGAAATAG
Organism: bacterium; assembly: GCA_040755755.1. NCBI lineage: Bacteria > bacterium. Next base: position 162,633 of record JBFLZW010000055.1, read on the forward strand.
GGGAGAGATTCCACGTTACCCGAGAGCGCATCCGGCAGATCGAGGCCAAGGCACTGCGCAAACTGCGCCACCCCTCCCGCTCCGAACAGATCAAGGAATTCGTGAGATAGTGGAGGCAGAGGGGACCACAAGGGGCGTTAGACAGCGGGATAGCGGGATTCGTGAAATAGCTAAGGGGAATGGCACTTACATAAGCCAAGCTTATAAATAGAGAGGACACAAAGCACACAGGGAAAAAAGATCTCCCGCAGAAGACGCAGAGAACAACCAATCCGGCAAGGTCCTGATGAAAGTCGGGATATATCGATGTGTCAACGGCCTGGAAGCAAGCAAAAAGTAAAAAGGCACAAGGAGGAACTTGTTTTACTTTTACTTTTCAATGATATCCTCTGCGTCTCAGCGTCTCTGCGGGAAAATTACTAATTCTTATGTAAGTGCCATTCATTTTAAGCGTGGAAGATTATTTACGAAATATTATAAACCAACCGACAATCCTTACTGAAATTCAACTTAGTGCGCAAGAGGCTGGCTTAGATAGAATGACAGATGAGGAAATTGATGCTGAGATCAAGGCTTATAGAAAATCAAAAAGATAAAATTTTCCACATATGCTAAAAATTGTAGTTGATACTAACGGAGTAGTCTCAGCATTTTTAAAGCCTTACAGTAACCCGGCATTAATCCTTGCACTCATTGCTCAACAAGAGGTTAATTTATGCCTGAGCAGGAATATTTTAACTGAGTATAGACAAAATTGAGACTTTTGTGCAGGGCATGGATTTTTCTGAGTTTGTCCATGACGATAAAACGAGCAGTGCAGTAGTCAGAAAGCCTGAAATAATAGGCGAAGCAGCCAAGAATATCCCCTCGTATATCAGACAGCGGTATAAAGAACTGCCCTGGGCAGAGATGGCCAAAACAAGAGACAAGATCATCCACTTCTATTTTGGGGTAGATTACGAGATTATCTGGAAAGTCATTATACTGTGAACGGGTGAATATTGAACTTCTTATTAGGAGTCAGAATCCAGGAGTCAGAAGTCAGAAGAAAAGATAGCCTTTATTCTGACTCCTGACTCCTGAATTCTCGACAAAAAGTAAAGTTTTAACCCGTTTGCAGTATAAAGGAAAATTGCCTGGTCTCAAGCCATATCTTGAGAAGATATTGGACGACCTTAATAAGTGAGAAGTAATTGACCTTTTTATTACCCAACTTATTATCCAGCCATTTTTAATCTTGTCTTTTGTTAACCTTTAATTTATCATTGAGAAAAATAATGGCATAGTGATCCATAGATAAAGACTTCCACTTTATTAATTCAAACCCATGCCGGGCGTACTAACTCAAGACGCTCACCATGATCTTGTAAATTCGTTGAGCTCATTTGTCATGTGTATAGAAGATGATCGATGCCCACTGAGTGAGGCTGATACACGAGCAAAGCTTATTGACCCGGTCATCCATAAGCGAGGATGGACCGAGGACCTTATCCGGCGGGAGGAGACGGCAGGGAGCATCGAGATTATTGGTGGCAAGGCCAGGCGCAGGTCACGGGGTAAGGCTGATTATGTATTGCGGATCAAAGTCAACCCCAATACTCAGCCGGTAGCTGTAGCCCTCATCGAAGCAAAGAGGAACAACCTCCCACCAGGCCACGGCCTCGATCAGGCCAGGGGCTATGCGGAATGCAAACGGCTAAATGTACCTTTCGTCTTTTCATCCAATGGATACCAGTACATAGTCTTCGATCGATTTACCGGCCTTACCAGTGGACCCAGGCCAATGGGCGAATTTCCCACACCTGCCGAGATCCGGGCACGGTATGAGCAGGCTATGGGTTTCAGTCTGGATGATCCGGCAGCCAAACCACTTCTCACCCCATACGCCGGAGGCGAGGCAACCCGCCGTTACTATCAGGATGCTGCCATCCGCGCTGTTCTGGAAAAGAACATCCAGTGTGAGCTGCACAATAAACCCAAACGGGCGTTGCTTTTTCTTGCAACCGGCGCCGGGAAAACTTTTATCGCCGTCAATCTCCTCAAGCGCATCGCCGATGCTGGTCAACTCAAACAGGCGCTTTTCATCTGCGACCGGGATGAGCTCCGTACCCAGGCACTCAGGGCCTTTCAGAATGTTTTCGGCTCAAATGCCGCTGAGGTATACCGGAAGCCAGATGGCAGCAATAATGCCAAAAATGCCCGCATCCATATTGCCACATACCAGACTCTCGGAGTGGATACTGAGGATGGCGATGCGAATTTCCTGACCACATATTACCCTGAGAATTATTTCACCCATATCATTATCGACGAGTGCCACCGCTCCGCCTGGGGTAAATGGTCACAGGTGCTCACCCGCAATGCCAAAGCCATGCAGGTAGGTCTTACTGCCACGCCGCGCGAGCTTAAAACCACCGAAAAGACCAGGGAGTCGGAAGCGGACGCCGCGATTACAGCCAATAACATCGCCTACTTTGGCGAACCGGTCTACGAATACGGTATGGCCCAGGCTATTGAGGACGGCTATCTGGCTGCCTGCGAAATCCAAAAAGGCCGGGTCAATCTCGATGATACGGGCCTTACCATAGATGATGTCATGGCCCGCAATCCAAAGGATGCCATCACCGGCCGTTTGATGGTGCGCGAAGAGCTTGCAGCATTCTACGCTAAAACGGATTATGAGCTTCGCATTGTCCTCCCGGATCGCGTCCTGGCCATGTGCCAGGATTTGTTCAACTACTTTCTCGCAGGCGAAGGGCCTGAACAGAAGACCATCATCTTCTGTGCCCGCGATTATCATGCCGACAGTGTGGCGGTGCAGATGAACAACCTCTATGCCCAGTGGTGCCAGGCGAATGGCAGGGAGCGCCTTGAACCTTACGCATTCAAGTGCACCGCAGCCGCGAGCGGCAACGATCAATTGCCGGACCTGCGCGGCTCATCCCGCAGCCATTTTATCGCCACAACCGTTGACCTTTTGACTACAGGCGTTGATGTGCCCTGCGTGCGGAATATCGTCTTCTTCAAATACCTGAAGTCGCCGATCAGCTTCTACCAGATGGTCGGTCGCGGCACGCGCATCGACCTGCCAACGGGCAAGCTCATGTTTCATGTGTATGACTATACCGATGCAACACGGCTTTTCGGCGAGGATTTTATCGTCAAGCCTCCAAAGAATACTCCGGAAGGCAGCGGCCCGGAGCCGTCTGATCCACTGTTGATAGTAAAGCCTATTATCAGGGTGGAAGGTTTCACTGTACATGTTATGGAAGCGGGCCGCTCCATCGTCACGGACGTGGACGGAAAGGCAATGCCCGTGACCGTGGAGGAATATAAGGCCAGATTAGCGGCCAAACTCATGGAACAGGCCCATACACTCGATGAATTCCGTAACCTCTGGGTCAGTCCACCTTCACGCAGGGAGATGCTCGATACGCTGGTAAGAGCCGGGTATTCCCCAATCGTCATCCGGATGGTGGACGACAAGGACGAATATGACCTGTATGACGTACTGGCTGAACTCGGCTGGGGTTTAAACCCGCGCACCCGGCAGGACCGCGCATTCGCCTTTATCTACAAGCATGAAGATTGGCTGAACACGCTTCCCAAACAGGCCGCAGCAACAATCCGTGCCATTGCCAGCCAGTTCGAACGCGGGGGCACGGAAGGACTGGAGAATCCACACATATTTCAGACCCCGGAGGTTAAAGCAGCCGGTGGACTTGCAGCCCTGAAAGCAATGGGAAAACCCGCTGATCTTTTGCGCGAAACCAAGATGAGGATGTTTGCGGCATAGGACATAGGGCATAGGAGAAAAAAGCATGGTTTCGATGAGTGAGATCAGAAAACTGGCCGATCGTATTGCCCAGGAGTTCCATCCAGAGAAAATCATCCTGTTTGGTTCCTACGCTGAGGGCAATCCTACGGATGATTCCGACGTGGACCTGTTTGTTATCCTTCCCTGCCAGGGCAAGCCCTGGGAGATGGCGGCTGCTGTGCGCAGCCGTATCCGCCCGGCATTTCCCGTTGACCTGATTGTACGATCTCCCCAGGGACTACGGGAGCGACTGGAAATGGGGGATGTTTTTTTTCAATATATCCTGAAAAATGGGAAATTATTGTATGAAAGCCATAAGCAGTGAATGGGTACGCAAAGCCGAGGGGGACTTTCTCACGGCACAAAGGGAAATGAAGGCTAGCCCGGCAAATTATGATGCTGTATGTTTCCATGCGCAGCAGTGCGCTGAAAAATACATCAAGGCCAGGCTGGTGGAAGCAGGAATAGAGTTTCCCAAAACCCATGATCTCAGCGCCTTGTTGAATCGTATCCTGCCGATTGAACCTGGTTGGGAAGTCTTGCGGGAAAGTCTTGACCGGCTGTCTGCCCTGGGTGTTGAAGTGCGCTATCCCGGCCTCTTTGTGGATGCCCACGACGCCTCCGAAGCCCTGCGGACTGCTGAAAACGTCCGCAGCCTTGGCCGGTCCAGTTTGGGGGTGGAAGAGTGAGAGGGGGAATGATAAGCGGACATACGGGAAGATGGCCGGGTGATGGTGCGGTGCCGGAGGGCAGGAGGAAGGGACCCCTGGGACTTGCTTTGAGAGAGCAAGGGGAAGATGAGGATGTTTATGAAATGAACAAGGAATTTGACAAACTTCCCAGATGGAAGCCGATGCCATTTTCGAAAGTTGCGCAAAGGATTAATCATGGGATCAGAACACTCAAGTCCCAAGAATACAGGCAAAGTGGGAAATACCCAATTGTTGACCAGGGACAGAAACTAGTCATTGGATACGCAGATGATGAAAAATCAGTATTTACTGGCCCATTTCCCGTAATTGTTTTTGGTGATCATACAAAGATAGTGAAATACATAGATTTCCCTTTTTCAATAGGTGCAGATGGGGTTGTTATTCTCTCTGTAAAAGCAGGCATAGATCCAAAATTCTTATACTATTTACTTCTTCATACAGATATTAAAGATTTAGGATATTCACGCCATTATAGTATTCTAAAAAAAGTATCGTTTTCAATCCCCCCCCTTGCCGAGCAAAAGCGCATCGCGGCGATCCTCAACGAGCAGATGGCCGCCGTGGAGCGGGCGAGGAAGGCGGCACAGGAGCGACTTAAGGCTGCAATAATGCTGCCCTTCTCACTTATCCGCAATTCTATTGCGCATGGCGGTACTCGATGTCTGACTCTTGATGACTGTCTTGTAGAGGTTAAAAATGGTGTTGGCACTGATTGGCAAAGATACCGTCTTGTAGGAGCCACGAGGGAAGGCATTGCCCCAGCTAAAGAGGGAGTAGGAAAAAACCCAGAACGATATAAGCTGGTCGATCCAGTAACTGTATTTTACAACCCAATGCGTATTTTATTGGGCTCCATTGCAATGGTAGACGAAAACAACGAGACTGGCATCACCAGCCCTGATTATGTTGTAGTAAAGGGTAAAGAAGGAATCCTGGATACACGATGGTTTTATTACTGGTTCAGATCGTCATATGGAGCTCATCTCATTGATTCCCTGACGAGAGGTGCGGTTCGAGAACGTGTTCTCTTTAATCGGCTCTGTAAGGGTAAGATAGTCCTCCCCAATTTCCATACTCAAAAGGTGGCATCTGAAAAGATGAAAGAGGCTCAGAAGATTGCTGAAGCCATTTCACAGGAGATCATGATGATTGATGCACTTCCTTCAGCATTGATACGCAGAGCTTTTAATGGAGAAATATAACCTGATGGCAAGGCGAACAAACAATAATCAGAACACCACCCCCACCCGCCGTCTTTCAACCCCCCAATCCGTCGATCAGGCCGTCAAATCCATCTGTGACATCATGCGGCGTGGCAACTGTGCCGGGGCGCTCCAGTACGTCCCGGAGCTCACCTGGATTCTCTTCCTGCGCATCCTTGATGAGATAGAGGAAAAGGAGGCGCAGTGTTCCGAGACTGTCGGTGTCCCGTTCAGGCCTTCACTTGAGGCCCCTTACCGCTGGCGGGACTGGGCTGCGCCGTTCGACGAGAAAATATCAGTCACCCTGCCCAATGGAACCAAGCCCCAGGGCTGGAAGCGGCAGGAGCTTCAGGAAGGAGCGATGGGCTCATTCTTTGCCTTCGTGAATGGCACCCGCGACGCGGGCGGCAATCTCACAGGGCTTTTGCCTTACCTCAAGGGTTTAAAGGAGATGCCGAATGCCTCGCCGCGCCAGAAGGTCATCAGTGAGGTCATGACTGGTGTTGAGCGTGTCCGGATAGACACCGAGCGGAATTTTCTGGACGTGCTGGACAAGGTTCACGAGATCAGCGCCGAGGCGGTGGATAAGACACATGTCTTCACCCTCTCTCAGGTTTATGAGGGGCTGCTCCTCAAGATGGGGGAGAAGGGCAATGACGGCGGGCAGTTTTTCACACCCCGTGAAGTGATCCGGGCAATGGTGCGGGCGATTGACCCGCAACCGGATGAGTCGATATACGATCCTGGCTGCGGGACTGGCGGCTTTCTGGCCCAGAGTTTCGAATATATCCTTAATGATAAACTCGGTAACAGTGCCACGCCGGAGCAACTGGAGACACTCAAGACCAGAACCTTCTGGGGCCGGGAGAAGGAAAACCTCATCTATCCCATTGCCCTGGCAAACCTCATCCTCCACGGCATGGACAAGCCGAATATCTGGCACGGCAACACCCTTACCGGCCAGGAGATCTATGGCGGACTTTTCGATGGCGCCCCTCCACTTTTTAACGTAGTGCTGACTAATCCGCCGTTTGGTGGAAAGGAAGGCAAGGAAGCCCAGACCAATTTCGACTACAAGACCAGTTCCACGCAGGCACTGTTTCTCCAGCATGTTATCCGCAGCCTGAAGGAGGGAGGACGCTGCGGCATTGTTCTCGATGAGGGACTGCTTTTCAGAACCAACCAGGATGCCTTTGTAAAGACGAAAACAAAACTCCTGAATGATTGCGATCTGTGGTGCATCGTGAGCCTTCCAGCCGGAGTCTTCACGGCAGCGGGTGCTGGTGTCAAGACAAATCTGCTCTTTTTCACCAAGGGCAGGCCGACGCGGACTATCTGGTACTATGACCTTACAGATGTGAAAGTGGGAAAGAAAACGCCGCTTACTCTGAAACACTTTGAGGATTTTTTCAAGCTTTTGCCCACCAGGGCCGAGGGACCGCTTTCCTGGACAGTGGATATGGAAGCGCGCAAAAAGATGGCAGCGGATGAGGCGCGACCGTTCAAGGAGCAGGCGAGTCGCAAAAGGCAGGAAGCCGGGCAATGGGAAGAAAGGCTCAAAGAACTCAAGGAGGCCAAACCGCCCGATGTATCTGCCATTGCCGAGGCTGAAGAGAACATCAAATCGCTGATAAAAGAAGCCAGGGACGCCGCCGCCAAAGCCAAGGAAATAGAAGATGCTGTCTACGATCTCAAGGCCGTGAATCCGAATAAGAAACCTGATATAGACACCCGAACACCAGAAGAACTCCTGGACATCATCGAAGCAAAAGGAAAAGAAATCGCTGAAGCGTTGGCTATACTCAGGGTAACCCCAAATAGCAGCGGCTGAAGATACCCTGCTAAGTAGAATGGCACTTACATAAGCCAGGGAAGTAATGAATAGAAAGCCGATTTCCCGCAGAGACGCAGAGGCGCAGAGAATGAAAGCCGGGATTACCCGAATGTGCCAATGGCCTGGAAGTAAAAAGGTAAAAGGAAAAAGAAAAGGAATCGCTCTCATTTATCAGTCGCCATACTTTCTGGCACCAGGAAAACAGGGAAAAGACGTAAGACACTTGAGGTATCTGGTGGGGCTAC
>JBFLZW010000056.1 GCA_040755755.1 bacterium
TAACCATCACCCCCACCCAGCCTCCCCCCTCAAGGGGAATGGTCAACAGGATGAGCAGATCATCGTGCTCTCAGCCAGGAGTGAAGAAAGGCTCAAGGCTTATGCACAGCAGATGGTGGAATTCCTGGGGAAAGCCACTAATACGGTCAGCCTCACCGATCTGGCCTACACTCTGCAGGTGGGACGGGAGGCCATGGAGGAGCGGCTTGCCCTGCTGGTATCAAGCATAACGGAGCTGGTTGAAAAGCTTACCCGGTACTGCCAGAGGGAAGGGAGAGATGGGAGAGAGGAAGCGGAGAGGGAAAGTGTGTACCGGGGGAATATGGTGGAGGAAGCGGAGGAAAATGTGTATCGGGGGAATGTGGCGGACCACAAAGGACAGGCAAAGCTCTTCCAGATACTGGGGAAAAAAGCAGGGGAGGAATTTATCCGGTCCATTATTTATGAGCGGGATTTTGCCAAATTAGCCCATCTTTGGACTATGGGGGTGGATGTGGATTGGAAATTACTCTATACAACCCGGACTCCACACCGCCTCCCCCATCGGATCTCTCTTCCAACCTACCCTTTTGCCAGGCAGCGGCATTGGATAAGCGGAGGTTCCGGAGCCCGTTACGGGGACAGCAAAGGATTGCACCCATTAATCGATAAGATTGTCCCCCGGTTAAGTCTCGACCAGGGCCTTGCCTTTCAAAAGACTCTGCACCCTGCCGATTTGATCGTAAAGGATCACAGGGTAAAAGGGCAATCTCTGTTCCCGGCAGTAGGATACCTGGAAATGGCTCGCGCTGCTGCCTCAACTATCATCGAGGACGGTCAAAGCTATAATCTGTCTCATGTGGCCTGGTTATACCCCCTGGCTATCCTGAAAGACAAGAAGGAAGTCCAGATTTTCCTGAGAAAAGAACAGGAGCAGCTCCATTTCGAGATACAGGGCACCCAGGATGATCACGCCCTTACCACCTATGCCAGGGGGACATTCCAGCCTCATGAAGGGATATCTCAAAGGGTTGCCCAGCGGATCTCCATCGAAGAGATTCAAGCCCGATGCAAACATCAAATCGAAAAGGCAATGCTCTATGCCGGGCTCAGAGAGATAGGTATTACCTATGGCCCTTATTTCCAGAGCCTTGACCGGATTTGGGCTGACAGCCAGGAAGCCCTGGGGCTCCTGAGCATGCCGGCAGGATACGAAGACGAATTAAACCACTATGCCCTCCACCCTGCTTTGCTGGACGGAGCCCTTCAGACTATGGCAGGGCTTTTCATTGCCTCTGGTGAAAAGGAGGGAAAGCTCATGCTGCCCTTTGCCGTCGAAGAGGTAGAGATCGTGAATCCCCTTCAGGCACAGGGATACGCATATGTAAAGGCTGTCGAAGGAGATGACCATAAATTCAATAAATTCAACGTGGCCATTTTAGATAGTACCGGCCTGGTCTGCATCAAGCTTCACCATGTTGTATTAAGGGATTTACTCAGAGATGTACTAAATCCCACTGACAGATTCTTCTATCGTCCCGGCTGGATAATAAGCCCGCTCGATCCATTGCCATTGCAATCGCCTTCGGTCCAGGCAGCCGGTGCGGATGCAGGAGCCAGTATCCTTATTATATATTCTTCCTGCGGCCAGGGGCTCATGGAGTCTTTGGCTCAAGCACATGCACAAGATAAGGTGTTTAAGCTTAAACTGGGGACTGAGACAAAACAATATTCACCGGAATCACCAGGAGATTGGGAGATTAAAACGGGTGATCCTGATGCTTTGGATGGTTGTCTGGAACAATTCAATAACATCAAGGTCATTTACTTCCTTGGAGGTATACAGGAGCCGGTATCGGATATCCAGGATTTAAAAGCCCTGGAAGAAAGTCAGGAGCAGGGAGTAATCTCCCTCTTCAGATTAATCAAGGCACTGAATAACCGGAATCTCTTTGAGCATTCCCACCCCCAGATAAAGGTAATCACCAACAATGTCTATCAAATCAGGTCGGGCGATGTAATCAGGCCGTATTCAGCCAGTTTGCAGGGCCTGACCAGATCAATGGCGAAAGAATTCCCTGCGGCCCAGGTCAGCCTTATCGATATCAGCCTGCGAACCAGGGAGGGAGGGGATCTGTCGAGGGAAGAACTGGAGAGTCTGGTCAGCTTGATTATGGCAGAGCCTGCTCACCGGAAGGGGGAAGCGGTGGCTATACGCGACGGGAAACGATATGTTCAGGTGGTGGAGCCGATTTCCCTTCCTTCAGTAACCGGAACACCATTTCAGCATCAGGGTGTCTACCTGATTTTGGGCGGAGCAGGAGGCATCGGGCTTGAGTTGAGCCGGTATCTGGCAGAGACAGTCCAGGCACGGCTGGTATTATTGGGTCGCAGTGAATTGGGGGCGGCACACAAGGGGAAATTTGCCCACATCGAATCAACAGGGGGCCAGGTACTCTATATCCAGGCGGATGCCACAGACCTTCAGAGTATGAAAGCAGCCGTTGAGAAGGCAAAGACTCATTTTGGCCGTATCAATGGAGTGATCCATTCAGCTATTGTCTTGAAAGATCAGATGTTAAGGAATATGAGTGAAGAGACTTTCCGGCAGGCACTGGAGCCCAAAGTCAAAGGCAGTATCATTCTGCATGCAGTAATGCAGGAGGAGCCCCTTGATTTCATGCTGTTCCTCTCATCATTTCAATCATTCTTAGGCAATATCGGGCAGAGCAACTATGCTTCAGCCTGTACCTTTAAGGATGCTTTCGGCTTATATCTCAATCAGAATAAGCCCTACCCGGTGAAGGTTATCAATTGGGGCTATTGGGGAAGTGTCGGTATTGTATCCAATGGTGAATATAACAAGCGGCTCGGTGCCTATGGCATCAAATCCATCGAGCCTGATGAGGGGATGGAGGCAATAAAGAGGGTATTGGGAAATCCCGTAGATCAAATTATCGCCATGAAAGCGGAGGATCGGGCTTTGGAGGCATTAGGAGTTAATCTGCATCATCAGGTGGAGCTTTACCCTGAGCATATCCCGTCGCTTATCGAAGCTATGTTCGATCAGGTTAAATTATTGCCAGGAGCGATAAATGCCTGAAAAAGGCAAAGACAAAGGCAAAGACAAAAACAAAGGCAAAGGCAAAGGATACCACAGAGACACAGAGACACAGAGGTACACAGAGGAAAAGCACAGAAGATATGAGTGTGAGAGTGTAAGAGAATGGGAGAGTGAGAGAATAAGAGATTAAAAACCAAGAAAACCAAGAGACCCAAGAGGTTTTTCTCCCCTGTTTTTCTCTGTGCCTCTGTGTCTCTGTGGTGTTTTTTGTTTTTTGCCTTTCGTCTTTTGTCTTTTACCGGCAACAACCTGGTAAGGAGGTGATTGATAATGAGCACAGAAAGTATACTGCAATTTCAGCAGGCATTCAGTGAGCTTGAGAAGTTCGGCCAGGTATTATTGCTCGATGCCTTCCAGAGGATGGGAGTTTTTCAGAGAGGGGATGAGCGTCATGATAAATTCCATCTGAGAGACCGTCTGAAAATAATACCGGGTTATTTTCGCTTGTATGATGCGCTCCTGGATATTCTCATCAGGGCAGGCTTCATTCAGCTTGAAGGCCAGCGTATCCTTACCACCAGCCAAATAGAAGAAGCTGACCTGCAGGCCATGCTGCACAATCCGGATGAGCACAGAAACCATCTGCTTGCCGCTTTCCCCGGAATAGAAGGCCATATCCGGCTTCTGTGCGCTTGCCTGGCCTCCTATCCCGAAGTGCTCACCGGACGGAAAGACCACATGGAGGTCATGTTTCCTCAGGGCTCCATGTCACTGGTCGAGGGCATTTACCGGGGGAACAGGGTAGCTGATTATTATAATACTCTCATGGCTCAACTGGTGAAAATATATATTCAGCAAAGACTCCAGCATGATCCTCAAGCTGAGATTCATATCGTTGAATTGGGGGCCGGGACAGGTGGAACAAGTGCTTTTGTCCTCAAGCTCATCGATGAGTATGGTCAGAAATTGCGCTATTTCTACACTGATATTTCCCTCGGATTCACCCAATATGGGAAAAGAATCTTTGGGGAGGATTATCCCTTTGTTGAATTTAAGGTTTTAAACATAGAGGAAGATCCTCAACGGCAGGGATTCAAGCCAAATAGTGCAGATATTGTCCTGGCCAGCAATGTTATTCATACTACCAAAAGGATCGATCATACTCTCAGACAGATCAAAAAACTGCTGAAGGCCAATGGCCTGTTCATGGTAAACGAAGTTACCCAGGTACAGAGTTTCGCCACCCTAACCTTTGGCCTGACCAGTGGATGGTGGCTCTTCGAGGATGAGGATAATCGTCTCAAAGGTTCACCTTTACTTGATCTTGCCGGGTGGAAAGCGGTTTTGGAAGCCAGTGGGTTTCGACAGATAAGAGCCCTCGGTTTTCCCGGTATGCCGGAGGAAAGCTCAGGACAAAACGTGATTGCAGGTGAAAGCGATGGCTGTGCTGTTTTTGAGAATGATCCATTTGGCCAGCCTCCGGGTAAGGACAGCCGCAGCCATACGGACAGCCATGCTGAAAGCAGGCCGGCAAATCAGCCGGGCACCGGGAATATGCGGAAATCCCCCCCTCTCCCTCCTCCTTTTCCTCCCTCAATAAAGGGAAGCGAAGGGGGAAGCTTGCGGGAAGGGGCGCGTGATTATGTAAAAACAGTGCTTTCCAGGGTTCTCAAAGTCCCGAAAAGCCAGGTGGACAGTCAGTCCACCTTTGAGAAATACGGGGTAGATTCGCTGGTGGTTATGGAGATTAACAAGGAGTTCGAGAAGGATTTTGGAAGCCTCCCCCCTACCCTGCTCTTCGAGAACATGTCGGTTGATGCCCTGGCGGATTATTTTATCAAAAAACATGAGCCTGTCTTAAGGAGGAAGATAGGGGCAGGAAAAGCACAGCTCGTGGAGACGGCGGACAGCCTCTTCAGGAGTGATGATCGCCTGAAGGGCGATGAGGCTGCAAATCAGATACATGAGCAGGAGTCAAGTAAAGATATAGCCATCATAGGAGTGAGCGGCCGCTATCCAGGGGCGGAAACCCTGGAGGATTATTGGGAAAATCTCAAAAATGGCCGTAACTGCATCAGCGAAATACCCCAGGATCGCTGGGACTGGAGGAAGCATTATGATCCTGACCCGCATAAAAAGGATAAACACTATAGCAAGTGGGGCGGGTTCATCAAGGATGTGGATAAGTTCGATTCCCTGTTTTTCAACATATCACCCAGAGAAGCGGAGGTGATGGACCCCCAGGAGCGTCTTTTCCTGGAGACCGTATGGGCGACTCTGGAAGATGCGGGCTACACGAGAAAAGACCTTGACAAAATCCACCGCCAGGTAGGTGTCTTTGTCGGGGTCATGAACGGCGATTACGGGTGGTTCAGTGCCGGGGCGTGGGCCGCAGGAGAGGCGGTGGGGACCGATTCCTCACATTGGTCACATGCCAACAGAGTTTCCTATTATTTCAATTTTCAGGGGCCGAGTCTGGCTGTCGATACCGCCTGCTCATCCTCGCTGACCGCCATTCACCTGGCCTGTGAAAGTATAAAAAGAGGAGAGTGCCAGGCAGCAATTGCCGGCGGGGTTAATCTCATTGTCCATCCTTTGCATTATGTCAAGTTATGCAAAATGAATATGCTGGCGGGAGATGACAGGTGCAAGAGCTTTGGGAGCGGAGCGGACGGGTTTGTGGATGGAGAGGGAGTCGGCGCGGTTTTGCTCAAACCTCTTGAGATGGCAATCAGAGATGGAGATCATATTTATGCGGTAATTAAAGGCTCTTTTATCAATTCCGGCGGGAAAACCAGCGGATATACCGTGCCCAACCCCAATGCACAGGCAACTCTGATATCGAAAGCATTGGAGAGAGCGGGAGTAAACCCAAGGACAATCAGTTACCTGGAGGCGCATGGCACGGGGACGTCATTAGGAGATCCCATTGAGATCGCCGGGTTAGTCAAGGCATTTGAGGAGCATACGGGAGAAGGGCATGCTCAGGACAGGCAATATTGCTCTCTTGGGTCAGTCAAGTCGAACATCGGCCACCTCGAATCAGCAGCAGGAATAGCAGGGCTCACGAAAGTGCTGTTGCAGATGAAGCATAAGCAGCTGGTTCCCTCGATCAACTCGGAAGAACTGAATCCTCACATTAATTTCGATGGCACACCATTTTATCTTCAACGCGAATTGGCGGAATGGAAACAGCCGGTTATCGGGCAGCAGGGAGAAGAGAAACGATACCCCAGGCGAGCGGGAATCAGCTCATTCGGAGCAGGAGGAGCCTATGCCCATATTATACTTGAAGAATTCGATGCCCTGCCCCCCGCTTCCGATTCAGCAGGGCCGGAGCAGCAAATCCCGGAGCAACACGTCATTATGCTTTCGGCCAAAAATGATGAGCGATTAAAAGTTTATGCTCAAAGGATCCTCGGTTATTTAGAAAGACAGAGAGCGGAAGAGAAAAGTCAGGACAGTCAGGACAGAATGAAGTTGGCTGAAATAGCCTATACCTTACAGGTGGGCCGGGAGGCCATGGAAGAGCGGCTGGCCTTGATAGTATCGAGTATGGATGAGCTGATCCAAAAGCTGGCTCAATACTGTCAGGGGGCAGAAGATAAAGAAGATTTGTATCAAGGTAATGTAAAAAAGGATAAAACGAGAGCTGAGCTTCTGCTCGATGGAAGAGCAGGCGAAGAGTTTTTGAAAACCACCCTTTGTAACAGGCAACTTGGTAAATTAGCCCGGCTTTGGGTATCAGGGGTGGACGTGGAATGGGGGTTATTATACCCAAACGCCAGACCAAGACGCATATCTCTGCCTGCCTACCCTTTTGCCAGAGAAAGGCATTGGGTTACAGTCAGGGACGTCATCAGCCCGGCCAGGGCGTATACAAGCCAGGGCCAGGTTGCGGTGGGCCAGGTTTCAGGGCTTC
>JBFLZW010000057.1 GCA_040755755.1 bacterium
ACAAACGAGAGGCTATTGCATATTTGCAGGGAGCGGCGATCTGCCACGCCGTTAAGCCTGAGCCTGAAAAACCTGCTCAGGCTCAGGCTATCCCCTGCAATTCCGATAGGAAGGAATTGATTTCCTCGAGAAAGCACTGCACAACGGATGACGCAAGGCTCACCGAGTGCAAGCCGGGTATATCCTGTAGGGGAAATGCTTGTGATCGATGGCGGCAGTCCGAAGATGAGCTGGGCAAAGGATATTGCGCGTCCAGGCTCAATCTTTCCGAATTTCCCCTGGTGCTGGACTGAATTATCCATACCAGGGGCATTCCTCCTTGAGGAAAGGGGGTGAATGATTTTGGCAATCATCGTTTCGCTTTACCTTCTCCTGACGAGAGGGCCGCACTTTTGGACCCCTGCCGAGCAATAGGCAGGCGGTCCCCTCCCTTATTCCTCCCCGGCTATTCTCACCACATCCAAAATCAGGGGCCTGAGAGGCTCAGAAATCGATCATTTTGCCCTGGGGATAAAACATGCAGGCACTTCCGAAAATCGAAATTTGAGCGTTACAGAGCGTTATGCTTTATTTTGACAATTAAATCTTTCATGGATTATATTAATAATATCAATTTTATAAAATAAGAAAGAAAGGATAGGTTTATGAAAATATTTGCTTTTGTATTGATATTATTATTATTGTTGACCGCTTGCACTACTGCAAAAAAATATACCATAACCGTGGATTATCCGGCAAATATCACCAGAGCGGAAGCAAGGGCCGGTACTGTTATGGCTTTCTCAGGTAATTCAAAAGAGTGGAGCAATGTAGAAAAGATAGTAGATAATGCTCTGTCTGCCGGATTAAACTTTTACCTGTCGCCACGAGATGCAAGCGGATGGGCTGTTGAATCAGTATCAGAAGATATCGTTGAAATGGGTTTTCCTTGGCGGAGTCATTATCTCCGGTGCGGGATCATCTATCAGGACAAATCTTGTAATCTAAAAATACTCTCCAGTAACAACCTTTCTGAATCGAAGAACAGAATACACAGAAAGGCACTGGCATTGATGGATAGATTAGAGATATCGCTTCGTAAGGTATTCGGGCAGATGTCGGCATCGAAAGCTCAAAATAAAGATATTCCCACAGTCCAGCCTACAGAGTAATTATCTGTTCAATATAAACAAAGTTTACACATTGGTAGCTGATAGCAGATTCAAAGGGCCAGTGAGCAGGGCCTTTCTTTTCCTCCCAGACCCCACTTTTTAGCCATTCCAGGAACATTCAAACCTTGACCCCTATTTTAGGAACATTCACCCGGTTTTGTCCATGCCTTAAAATGGCTCTCAGGGGCCTTTCCGGGGGTAGATCACTTCTTTGGGTAAAATTGTAGATATGTTCGAGATGTTGAACTTTTTGCTTGATTTATTGATAAGTACCAATTAATATATAAATGTACTACAAAGAATGTATAACTATTAAAAATTATATAACGAGAGGTTGAAAAACAATGGCTCAAGATGAGGTGCTAACCACTACCGAAGCGATTAAGTATCTTAAGACCAGTAGACAAACAATTATTAAGCTGGTTAAAGAAGGTCGGTTGAAAGGGAATAAATTCGGCAGAAACTACCGCTTTCTTAAAGAGGACTTGGATAGATTTATCAGGGGTGAGACTGAACCCCTAAAGGCAGCATCAAGATAACGGGAATGGAGAAACCATATGCCAGATCAGGCAAATTACTTTGACAAGTACCTTGAGGCTCAATTCACTCAGATCAATACTTCAATGCAGAACATCAGTAATTCGGTGAATGACCTAAAGGGCCAATTTACAGATTTGAAAGGCCAATTTACGGACTTAAAGAACCAATTTTCAGACCTTCAGAAAGAGGTTAAAGAAGATAGCAAGTCTACTCGTCATTGGATTCTGGGAAGTGCAATTACCTTCTTTGTAGGCTTCATTGCTGCGGCTATCGCCATATTCTTTGGCTTTGCACAGCTTCAAACTTCCTGGATTCAGACCGTCATTTCTTTTGTCGGTAAGGCAGTCGTGAAATAAGAACGGGCCGGTGAGTGCTTCAGACACTCTGCCGACCCTGGCCGCCTTTGGTCAATTCGTCGGAGTCCTAACCAATGGCGGGTAATTCATTATAGCAGGACTCCTCTCAGAAGGAAAGAGAGGGCAATATGAAAACTCCTTCCGTACCAAACACACCAAAACGCGCTATTTTCTATGCGCGGGTATCTTCCGAAGGTCAGGTTGACAATACCAGCATCGACACGCAGGTAGAGAGGGGCCGGGCCTACACCGTAAGCCAGGGTTGGACCCTGGACAGGGTATTTATCGACGGTGGGGAATCCGGCAAGAGTACCGACCGGGCCAGCTTTCAGGAGATGATAGGGTATATCCGAGAAAATCCGGTTGATGTTCTCTTGACCTTCAAACTTGACCGACTGTCTCGGAACCTGAAAGACCTTCTTATTTTCATCGATGATGAGCTTGACCCTCGTGGGATCGCGCTACAGTCTGTTACTGAGAACTTCAATACTCAGAGTGCAGAGGGCAGACTGTTCCTTCAGCTTCTCGGCAGCTTTGCCGAATTCGAGCGCAAACGGATCGGGGATCGGTGCATGTCTGGGAAGCGGGCCACAGCCAGGAAAGGCGGATGGAACGGGGGGTATGTCCCTTACGGATATCGGAAAATCGAGGGGAGTCAGTTTGCTATACCGCTCAGTAAAATTGACCCGTCTGTGCTCAGATAAATTGACCCACCTGTAGTAGGTTTTACTCTTATAGCTATCATTGGTAAAAATTAAGCCCATCAACAAAAAACCCCATCCTACTCATC
>JBFLZW010000058.1 GCA_040755755.1 bacterium
ATAAGAAAATGATGCTCCCAACCCTGGAGGCTGATGTTATTGAGCCTCCAAAGCCCACAGAAGATAACCCAAGATATACGGGATATTCTTATAGCCAGGGGATATATTCCTCAATGTGCGGGCTCGGAGGGAAGAATCAAAACAAAAGAGGGAAATCCCCAACTATCGGGCAAGACGATGAGTAGTTGAACGTACTCACTCATGGCTCAATCGCTTTCGGCGATTACTTATCCGTTGGGAGAAAGAAGTTGACAATTATTTGGCTATGGTAGACTTCGCTTGCGCCTGGATCGTCTTCCATGCAGCAGGACCTTGTGGTTAGAGGACTCCATTGGTTTTATTCACCCCCACCTAACCTCCCCCCTCAAGGGGGATGCTGGGTGGGGGTGATGGTTATTTTTCACCTTCCTCATCGAGAAAAGGAACATGGGGAACATCTGGAGAAGTTACCGAAGGGTTGACTATCCCTGCAATACGCTATAAAATCTCTGAGTTACCAGTATATTGGCTGTTAAAATAATGCTGCATGGATTCTGGTGAAGGGGGACTTTCAGCCGACCGGGAATGCAGATTTTGCCAGGAAAGATTCTGCCATGCCACAAAAATAACTGCAAAATCCGGTATGGCTATCTTATAAGAGGGGAAAAAAGGCAAAATGAAACGGACAGGGATTTTACAGGCCTTACAGATGGAAGAATATGGCAAGACGCTGCTGATCCGGGGATGGGTCCGCACCAAGCGGGATGCCAAGGGAGGATTTTCCTTCATCGAGCTGAATGACGGATCTACGATCGAGAATATCCAGATTATAGCTGACAGCGGGCTGGAAAACTACCAGACCCAGGTTACAAAGCTCACCACCGGATGCAGCGTCGAAGTGGAAGGAGAGCTGGTGGCCTCACCGGGGAAGGGGCAGAAAAACGAGATACGGGCAAGCAGGCTCAAGGTTTTCGGCTGGGCTGACCCTGATGAGTACCCGCTTCAAAAGAAGCGCCACTCCTTTGAATTCCTCCGCCAGATAGCTCATCTTCGCCCCCGGACCAACACCTTCGGAGCTGTGGCCCGGGTGCGAAGCACCATGAGCTGGACCATCCATAACTTTTTTCAGGAGCGCGGTTTTTGCTATATCCACACACCGATCATTACCGGAAGTGATTGCGAAGGAGCGGGGGAAATGTTTCGGGTTACGACCCTGGATCTTGGCAATGTCCCTCGTGACCAGAACGGTGGCGGTATTGATTTTACCCAGGATTTCTTTGGCCGCCCGACCAGCCTGACCGTCAGCGGCCAATTGGAGGCGGAAGCCTATGCGCTGGCTCTGGGAAATGTCTATACCTTCGGGCCGACCTTCCGGGCCGAAAATTCAAATACTTCACGGCACCTGGCTGAATTCTGGATGGTGGAGCCGGAGATGAGCTTTGCCGACGTCTTCGACGATATGGATCTGGCCGAGGATTTTCTCAAAGTCATCTTCCGTACTGTTTTAGAGAAATGCCGCCAGGATATGGAATTCTTTAATCTGCGCATAGATACCACCATCATCCGGACCCTGGAGGAGATCATTGGCAGCAGCTTTGAGAGAGTCTCGTATACGGAAGCAGTCGAAATCCTGCAAAAATCCAAAGAGGCGTTTGAATTTCCCGTGGCCTGGGGCATGGACCTCCAGTCGGAACATGAGCGGTATTTAACCGAAAAGAAGTTCAGGAAACCGATCATTGTTTTTGATTATCCCAAGGATATCAAGGCCTTCTATATGAGGCTCAATGATGATGAAAGGACTGTGCGGGCTATGGATGTCCTGGTGCCCAAGATCGGCGAGATTATCGGCGGGAGTCAGCGTGAAGAGAGAATTGATGTCCTGAAACAGCGGATTGGTGATCTTGGACTCCGGGAAGAGGATTACTGGTGGTATCTGGACCTGCGCCGCTTTGGTTCTGTTCCCCATGCAGGATTCGGTATGGGCTTTGAAAGGGCTATCCAGTTTGTGACAGGCATGGGCAATATCCGGGATGTGATTCCTTTTCCCAGAACCCCGAAATCAGCGGAATTTTAAAAGAAAGTGATCAGTGGCCAGTGGTCAGTGGCCAGTAAAGACAGAAGTCAGAGGTTGGAAGTCGCAGGATCCGGGAGCCATGAGCCAGGGGGCCGGAAGCGATGGGAAAACTCGCGGGCAGGGGTGAAATCGAAATCAAATCGGGTGCGGGTGTGGAATCGGCGGAATCGATCAGCAGAAAAATCAATAAAATGATCAATCTATGCAGCCGGATTCCATTCGGAGATTGTCTGGCTGACCTGGCGGTCGGTTTGCGGTACCGGTGGACTGGGGTTAAACCGAGAAAAATCAGCCTGTATAAAATGAAACTTTATTATCTGGAAGCGGGCAAGGGACCGCATCTTGTCCTGCTGCACGGCCTGGGCGCAAGCTCTCTGGGATGGATATTGAATATCAGGTCGCTGCGGAAAAAGTTCCATGTCCTTGCCCCGGACCAGATCGGCTCCGGGCGATCGGACAAGCCTCTCCTCTCCTACCGCATATCCATTATGGCCGAGTACCTGTTCGAGTTCCTTTCCGCCCTCAATATCCCCAAGATTCTTCTGGTGGGAAGCTCGATGGGAGGATGGACAGCGGCTCACTTTGCCACAAATTATCCGGAGATGGTCGAAAAATTAGTTCTGGTGGACAGTGCCGGTTTTGCCCTGGAGAGGCCCCTCACGGCCCGGGAAAGAGAGCTGCTGAACGCGGTTACTCTTTCCTCATCCAGGAGCTTTGCCCGGGAGCTTTTTTTCTGTCCGGATTTCATCGAAGACCCCGGCTTGAAGATGCGTCTGAAAATGAAACTGAATTCCCATGAGCCTTATGTCATTGATCGGTTTCTGGACGCTATCGACCAGAAGCAGGACGTGGTGGACAATCGGCTTTCCCTGATCAAAGCCCCCACCCTCATCATCTGGGGAAGGGAGGACCGGCTTATTCCCGTAGACCATGCCCTGAGATTTCACCGGGAAATTGCAGGTTCAAAGCTGGTTATCTTCGATCAATGCGGCCATGTTCCCCAGGTGGAAATGGCAGCAAGATTCAACCAGGAAATCCTGGACTTTCTTGCGGACTGATTTATGCAAGAGAAGTCAGAGCAGGAGTCAGGAGTCAGAATAACGGTGTTTTCTCCTGACCACTGATCACTGATCACTGGCCACTGACCACTGTCTTTACTGACCACTGACCACTTTCTCTTACCGACCTTTCAATATGGAAACTTTAATTTGCAATACATTACCGGCAGGGTTTACAATATATATGTATACTATTCTAACTATCTCTGGTCGTAAGAGGTGATGTCCTATGTAGATACCGATAAGCTTGATAATCAGCCTGCACTTTCAATGATCTTCCAATGAAATTGATATCTTCACGCATCTTTTCAGTTATCTTCATAACTTTTTCATTTAACTGACACTCCAATTGAGATTCTCGTCAAGATCAGAAAAAATTTCATGCTCGATTTCTCTGGCAGTTTTGAAAATATTAGGGAGGCTTTAAGGAGGTTATGAGAGCAAAAAATCTAATACTTGTAATCGTCTGTTTCGTTTGTTCGCTGTTATTCTCCCCGCTGGCGCAGGGAGCTTTCGTTTGTATCGACTCATCGTGTGTGGGTTGTCATGTCCTGCCTACCAGCGCCATTAATGTAGCCTTAACTCACCCGAACCTGACGGTCGGCTGTATTACCTGCCATTCCCCGGAATGTGTACCCGGTTTGCACAAAGATGGAATCCGGCAGCTCGATCCGCTCTACTACAGCTATACGGGGACCGCGGCCAACGTTGGCTGCAATGTCTGTCATGGTGCCCCACCCCAGGCCCTCTGTGCCGGGAGTGGCAGTCTGGTCATGGATCACTGCCTCGATCCGGCTGGCTGTAATCCGGAGATATTCAATTGCATAGCCTGCCACCCCAATTTCAATGGTCTGGCTAATCACATTTATCCCAAGGTCCTGGGTGTGCCGCTTTTTGCCACCGTGGCCAGTGTGGGCAAGTGTATGGCCTGCCACAGTCTGTCTCTGCTGGTTGGCAGAAGCGGGGCACACACCACCCACTTCGTGAGCAAGATCATTGCCCCGGCCACCACAGCCAGCAAGGTGCTCAGCATCGATTGTGCGGTTTGCCATCCAAACCTTGCCGCCAACCTGGGGGCGGATCATGTGGTCTGTATCCACGGCGCCTCGAATGCCTGGCTTCCGGGCAAAGTGCCGGTGATTTTTAACGCCCTTTTAGGTCCGATCGGAGATGGGGATTTTTATTCCCTCGGCCCGGTGGGAGGGACCGGGACCTGCGTGGTCTACTGTCACAGCAACGGCCAGACCCCTCCGACAACCCTGCTGACCGCTGCCCTGGGGTATCCCGGCTCCAACCTGCCCCTTCCCTGGAATGTACCTTTCCCGATTGACCCGCTCATCCTCGATTGCGGCTGCTGCCATGCCTTCCCTCCGCTGACCCATTCGGCCTCCAAGACCGATTGCAACACCTGCCATCCCACGCCCGTACTCGGTGCCGCACCAACGAGCACATATCACATCAATGGCATTCCGGATCTCTGGCGGCTCATCCTGTCAGCCAGCCCGGCTGTACCGTTGATTCTGCCTTCCTCCTCTTCCGTTTCAGGCAATGATCTGATCCTGAGCTCTGCCCTGGGTATCGATAAATTCCTGGGCCTGCCGGGCATGGGACTGACCGCTCCCGCTCTCTTCGGCTCAGGGACCGGGCTGTTATCCGCTCTGGGAATGACCGGACTGGGGTATAATCCGATCATGACCGCATCCCTGAATATCACCAGCAGCCTGCCCCTGACGGACTATCTGCTTTCTCCATCCGGTCTTGGTCTCCCCTTGAGTCCCGCTTCCTCTTCCTGGTCCAGCTTCAGTAATGGCCCCGGAATTCCCGGCTGGCGATCCACCGGCCTTGCCAGTCCATGGAATTACCTTTCATCCCCAACGACATGGCCGGGTTTTGGATTTACGGCCACCGTCGCAGGCGGCTTCACGAATCCTCTGCTTTCCTTCGGGTGGGCAGGACTGCCCTTTTACTGGTAGGAGGATTTGAGAAGATATAGGGGCGGCTTGAGAGGGTTTGAAGAGATTTCATGGATTGTGCTTTTGAAGTATTGTGAATTTGTACTTGTAATCGTATTATTGAGATTGCGGCTTTTGAGAGTGATTTTCTCCGGGCAGGATTTGCAGAGTGAATCCTGCCCGGATTGTGCTTTTTCCTATCCTGGCCATTCGGCCACCAGGCACTACATCTGCCAGTTTTTACCAAGGACGCAATGGCTGGTCCTTAATATCTTTCAATGCTCACATAAGCTTGATGCGCCGGTTTTATCGCCGGATAATGAGAGGTTTGCCAAATTTGTCATGCCTGAGAAACCAGAAAGGTCTCCTTATATTTGCTATCAACCTTGCTTTGCATTGAATAATTTTTCACCTTATACTATTCCTTAACTGTACTGGTTTATTGTGCTAGCCTACAACATGTATACTATCGGAAAAATTAAATTCTCTTTAAATACTCTCACCGGTGAGTCGAAAGATGCATGAGATAATAGAAGAGGCCTGCAAGAAGTTAAACGTAGAATTGCCCAACGTGCGAGAATCTTCGGAAATTGCCCAAAATATGATTAGAGAGGCCCAAGAATATTTGATTGGACAGGTACCTCCTATGGATGTGCCTGTTGACGGTGTTGTTTTAGGCTCATTAGCGAGACACGAAGTCACGCCTGGCAGTGACTTGGATTATGTAGTTATTGTTCATAACTTGCCTGATTATAAATAAAATTAATGTAACAAGAGAACTTCTTTCAGCTACTGACCAATTAAGGGAGGAGAAACTTAAACTAAAAGGCCCAGGCCGTACAGGCATGTTTGGCGCAGTTCTTTCTGCACCTGACCTTACTGAACGAATCGGTTTAGAATAGGATACGAACCTTAGTCACTCAAGGAGGATACTACTTCTCCAGGAAAGCGCTTCTATATACCAATGCAATTTGCATGAAAATTTAATTAGAGCGATACTCAACCGGTATTTGATCGATTACCCCGTGCCCAAACAAGGGGGTCCCACGATTTCTCTTGAATGATGTAATGCGTTATTGGAGAACATGGGCTGTAGACTATCAAGCTAAGCGCTGGGAAGCGTTTGCTCCAAATTCAAATTGGGGGCTACGCTTTCTAAAGCTTATAATCTCCCGAAAAATTGTGTATGCGGGAACGTTGGCATCTCTATTGCTGACAGATAAAGCAGCTGTTGAATATTTCTATGAACAATTTACTATGCCACCTCTGGCAAGGATTTCTCAACTTTATGATATGCTTGAAGAGGAGTATTTAGAAAGCTTAGCCGTAGTATTAAAAATTGCCGACCTCTTCCTGAGCAAACTATCAATGGATTGTTTTCGAGAAGAGGCAAATAATATCCATTCGCCATATGATATAAAGGAAAATACGGAATTTTTTAAAATGCGCTTAAAAGGCCGAGACTTGCAAAAGGCATTGGAAAAAATCTTCTTTCATTCTTCTGTTTTGAAAGAAAAAGCAATCACTTATATGAGCTTTTAGGAAATAATATATTATTGAGGTAACTAAAAATAATAGATCGCTTTAATGCGATTCTGAGAAAAGCTATAATGGAAGAAATTAATCGCCAAGGTTTGGATAATGTTCAGCTTGCTAAAAGACTAGGACTTCTTCCATCGGGAGCAGAACTTCTCGTGAAGCGAGATTATTGGCCTATAGAAACAGGATTACGCATTGCTGAGGCCCTAAATTTAGGAATCGAATTATCAGTGAAACGAGATAATGGATAATATTGCTTACAAATGCGAGGTTTGCTCATTTAAACTCTGGCTTCCTATAAAACAGCTAAAGGCCACCACCTTGGGGCTTATACGATGATGCACGTTATCCGGGCAGATGCATCCTTGTCTTTCACCAGCATAGAGAAGATTTCGCAGAACTTGATACCGAATCTGCACTTTCCTTCATAAAGGATGCTCAAAAAGCTGCCATAGCTATAAAGAAAGCTACTAAGGCAGAAAGGATTAACTACGCAATCCTTGGCAATGCCGAGCCTCATCTTCATATACATCTTATTCCTCGGAAGAAAGAGGGTGATCCTATCCCTAAGCGATCTCCGTGGAACCATCCGGAACCTTCATCAAAGCTATCACTTGATAGACGTATCTTAATTATGGAATCGATAGCTCATTTCCTAACCGATATCTGATCACCTGGAGACTTAAAAGATTAAGGATCCCTCCTTGAAAAAAGGGGGAGTGATATGCGCCTTCAGATTCCAGGTGAATCGGTGTGTCCTTTTTCGTCAGTATCCTGTCCATAATCATGCCTCCTGAAAATAAACCCGAAGTTTTCTCATCCCCTTCCCGAAAAGAATAGTAGAGTAAACCCCTTATAGAAGGAAGGATCGACCATGAAAATTGACAGACCCAACGACATTACCATCGGAGAATTTGACAAAACCTACAGCGGCGAACGGATCGGGAAAAGCGAGCGGGAGCGGAAAGCGGATCAGGCTCAGAGGGGTGAAAGGATTAATGCTGCCGGAGACAGGGTTAATATTTCTTCTGAAGGTGCAAAGATCCAGCAGTTGAAGGCCAAGATAAGTGAAATCCCGGATGTCAGGCAGGAGCTGGTGGATAAGGCAAAGCAGGATTTGGAAAGCGGGAACTATCAGGTAGACAGCAATAGAGTTGCTCATGCTATCATCCTGGAAAGTTTATGGGATAATCTCTACTGATCCACAGATTTACCAGTTACATGGCAGATAGAGCAGTAAGAGCTGACATCATCAGTATGCATAATTACCCTGGGGGGGTAAATTATGCGGGTGTAAGACCATGTCTGATATCAATAATATCCTGAATATCGGCTTATCGGCCCTTCAGGCCTTTAAGACGGGTATTGAGGTAACAGCTCAGAATATCGCCAATGTGGATACACCCGGCTACAGCCAAAAAGAGGTGGTCATGGGTCCGAAGAAGTTGACCCAGGGACCACCTTATTTTTTTCATGGGGTAGAAGTTTCTGAAATTAAAAGGGCATATGATACGGAGCTTGGCAGGCAGATTTCCACCCAGGAAGGAAAGGCCTCTTACTGGCAGACTTCGGAAGAGTATCTGGCCCGGATTGAGGAAATATTCACTGAATCCGAGCAGTCGGGTCTGAACAGGGACCTCGGCGCGTTCTGGAATGCCTGGCAGCAGTTGTCCATCAACCCGAATGGCTATGGGGAGCGGCAGGAAGTTGCTTCCGCAGCCGACCGGCTGTCCGGTACCCTGAAATCCCGATCGGCTGATCTTCAGAAAGTGATGGCTGATGTCAACAGGGAAGTCAGTGCGACCATGGAGGAAATTAATCAGACCCTGCACAAAATTGCCGAACTCAACCGCCAGGCCAGCGAGGCCCTCGGCGGACAGGTCGATGAGTATAAGGATCAGTTGGACACCCTGGTTGAGGGTTTGAGCCAGCAGATCAACATCAACTACTGGCAGGAGAAAACCGGCCAGGTTACCGTTTCACTGAACGGCCATGCCCTGGTCGAGGGGACTCAGGCCATCAGCCTGACCTCTGCCACCGATGATCAGGGCCGCACTATCATACAGAAGGAACTGGATGGGGGCACCCTGGTTGATGTCACTGACCAGATCAGCGCAGGAAAAGTTAAGGGGCTCCTGGAGCTGGGCAACGATACCATCTCCGGCTACCTGGATAAGCTGGACAATCTGGCTCTTGGACTGAGCGAAAAAGTAAATGAGCAGCACCGGAGCGGCTATGGGCTCGATGGCTCGACTGAGGTCGATTTCTTCAAACCCATAAGCACCGCAGACGGTGCAGCCCGGAATCTGGAGCTCAATCCGGATATTGAGAGTAATCTTGATCTGATTGCCGCCTCATCTTCAGCCGAAGTGCCGGACAATGAAAACGCCCTCAAGATGACTGATCTGCAGCGAAGTCCGGATTTCGAGGAGGGCGGTCAACTCCTGTCCGCCAATGACTACTATGCCAGCATGTACCGGTCCATCGGCCAGGATACCAGGAATGCTCGCGACAATGCCGATCAGCACCAGATGATCTTGAATAACCTGAAGGACCGGCGGAGCATGATTTCCGATGTAGCCCTGGATGAGCAACTGGCCAATCTGATCAAATTCCAGCAAACCTATAATGCCTCAGCCAAAGTCATCTCCACAGCGGACGAGATGATGTCAACGCTGCTCAACATTTCCGCATAACCAGTGCGCTGACTCCCGGGCAGCGGGGAAGATTGATTCCTGCCGGAGCAGGCTGAATATCTTATAAACAGGATACCAGGATACTATGTACATTCTGAACAAAACCCTTTACGATCGCACTCAGGAGCGAATCCGACAAGCCAATGAAGAGCTGTATCGGATCCAGGAAACCATTGCTTCCGGCAAACAGATCAACCATCCTTCCGATAATCCGGAGGTGGCGCAGCAGGTTTTGAATTACCGGACCATCCTCTCTAACATCAACCAGTATTCGGAAAATATTGACTTTGGGCAAAGGTGGAGCCAGGCAACCAATGACACTCTCGATACAGCGAATAAGCTGCTGCTCCGATGCCGTGAGGTAGCCCACACCCAGGCCGACGGTACGGCCACGGACGAAACCAGGGCCGTATCTGCCACGGAGATCGAAGGGATTTACCAGGACATGGTGGATCTGGCCAATACCCGGCATGAAGGAAGGTATCTCTTTGCTCCGGAGCGGCTGGACACCAAACCCTTTGATCCGGACACGGCGATAGATGAACCCCTGCCGGATAATCCACCGGAATTTCTCATGCGGATCAGGATCGGAGACGATCAGGAGATACAGGTCAACACCAGCAAGGATGTTTTTACCGGAGGAGAAGAAGGGAAAAACCTCTTCAAGGTGGTGAACCAACTGAAAACCGGTCTGGAAAATAATGACCCGGAAGCTATCCGGGCCGCATGGGCCGAAATCGACCAGGCGATTGAGCAGGTCACCCGGCAGCAGGGAAGGCTTGGAGTCAATATCCAGCGTCTTGACCGGAATCAGGAGGCATTGAATGACCTTAAAAGTTTGACCGAATCATCCTTAAGCCAGAGGGAAGATGCGGACCTGATCGGAAAGGCCATTGACTTTGTCGAGAAAAGCAATAATCAGTCTATCAACCTGGCTACCCTGTCAAAGATCCTCAATACCAACCTGCTGGACATTCTGGGTTAAAAGAGAGGTAACTACTCCCCCATCACAGAAACTCCACATGCCCAACCTTATCCCTGCCCTGGCTAAGGTATTCCAGCCATTGGTTATAATGATCGTAGCGCAGGTAAAAAGTACGGCCAAGGCACCTGCTGGCACATTCCTTGCGGGCGATTTTCTCCAGGACAGCCTTTCGCTTCTCTCCCTGCCATATACTCTGAAAGCTTTCCCGGTAAATGGATCCATAAGCGTAATCCGTATCGCCCCGAAGGGTACGGCAGGGATAAAGGCTGCCGTCTGAGGCCAGGACTCCGATCAGATGGTGGGCCAGACAGAGAGAGTAAGGCAGGGATCGATGTCCCTGATCGAGATGATGGAGCCGGGGTGCCAGAATCTGAAAATCGGAGTTGCCTTCCTTCCACTGAATACTGGCCATAAGCTCTCTGACATCCCTCACCATCGAGGGCGTAAACTTTCGGGCCTCTTCGCCAACAACCCGTCTGAAGGCGATAAAGCGGCATCCCACATCCCTGGCCAGATTGATTGCATCCGGTACCTCCCGGAAATTATCCGGATGAATAATATAAACAATGCCCGTATGAACGGAGGTGGAAATTTGATACAGGTTATCGACGATGGTCTGAAACATGCTGGTCTTGAAGGGATTATGAAGCTTTTGATGGGTTTCTGCCCTGGCCGCATCCAAACTTACCTGTATCCAGCTCAGGAAGGGGATAGCCTCAAGATGCCGGTCGATAGCCTCCCCATTGGTGATCAGACCAAGTTGCAGACCCTGGTTCCGAAAATGCTGGGCCACCTTGCCGAACGAGTAGTACAGGAGCGGCTCCCCGCCTCCGGTAAAGATTACCCCCTGCACCCCCTGCCGGGCCAGCTCAGCAGCGAAATTCAGCAGAGGACCCTCTTTCAGTGTCGCATTGAGCCTGGTGTTGTAAGACTGATCCAGGCACCAGATACAGCGATGGTTGCAGGCATTGGTCAGGTCGATTTCAACAGTTACCGGCGGGGGTAACTCTCCCCGGCAAATTGCCCAAAGGCGATCGAGATGATGGATGATCTTCAATTCACTGAATTCATACATAGGTTATCTACTCTTTGAGGTTATACCTGTTCTTTGAGGTTAATCGCTCTTTCTATTGTATCGAACAGAACCTGGCGGAGGAAGGGGAGGAAGATATGGCTACTCCGTCTCATAATAGTCCTTCAGCAGATGCTCCCTGGCCTCTGCCCGATGGTTGGGGTCCAGACTGAAGATCTGGCTCATGGAGTTTTCCAGCCAGGGCAGGACCAGCTTTCCCTGATTATCGTGATGCGGCAGCAGACGAACCACGGTCCCATTCGGCCCTTTCTCGATCACGGCAAAGGATTGATCGGGAAGACGTTGAAGAGACTCTTTATTCTCCTTCTGATCATTTCCTCTCTGATCCGAAGCCCCCGAAACTGTCTCTCCGGGTAAAAGAACGCCCAGGAGAAGAACTACCAGGCAGACAGTGACTTTTGGGCGTATTTTTGGTGAAAGGATATAGGTACGAATGTCCAGTAACATATTTCTCTCCTCTTGCAATCTCCAGGCATACAGTCTATCTACCTGTGCAGTTACCCCTGTTATTTAAATCGGAGGGAATTTAGTTCGACTTCGTTGCCAGAGTGAAATCGATATGCAATCGCGGCACATCTATCCGGGACACCCGGACCGTTACCCGGTCACCGATCCGGAAGACCTTTTTGGTCCGCGATCCTTCAAGGCGGTGCTTTCGCTCGTTGAACTGGTAATAATCATCGGCCAGGTTTCTGATATGAACGAGCCCCTCGACAAAGATTTCCTCAAGCTCCACAAAAAAGCCAAAGGCTGTAACTGAGGAGATAATACCGGTAAATTCCTCGCCAATTTTCTCCTCCATATACCTGGTCCGCTTGATATCGATGATCTTTCGCTCAGCTTCCTCGGCGATTCGCTCCCGCAGGGAGGAATGATTGGCAATGACAGCAAGTCTTTCAGGCAGGCTGACATCTTCCCGCAATCTGTCCGCCTCACCATCCAGGACCTTTTTCATCAGCCGGTGAACGATAAGGTCCGGATACCGGCGGATAGGGGAGGTAAAATGGGTATATTCCTTTATGGCCAGGCCAAAATGCCCTGCATTCTGGGTCGAATAGCGGGCCTGTCTCATGGTGCGAAGCAGCAGGTAATTGACGGATGCTTCCTCGGGCTTTCCCCGGAACTGACTGAGAATCCTCTGTAAATCTGCATGTTCCAGCCGTGCTTTTATGCCCTTCCTGCGGCTGGGCCGCTTCGTTTTCCCTTTCGGCGGCTTTTCTTCTGCCGGCGGCTTTCCTCCGGCAGGCATTTCTTCCTCCGCTTCCCAGCCAAGCTCATGGATAAATTCAATGAAAGCCACGACATCCGCCTCTTCCGGCTCTTCATGGATCCGGTAAATAACCGGGACCTTCAACCTGCTCATGTGCTCAGCCACAACCTGATTGGCTATGAGCATGAATTCCTCGATCAGGTTATGGGCTTGATTTCTTTCCGCCCGGATAATGGATTGAACGCTGCCGCGAAGATCCAGAACCACTTCAGGCTCCGGAAGGTCAAAATCAAGGCTGCCGCTCATCATTCGCTTCCGGCGAAGCCGCGCCGCCAGGTCTCCCATGGCCTTGATGGTGGGCTCCAGGTACTGAAATTCGGCAGGAGTCTGGGCTTGCTCCGACAGGATATCGCGCACCTGGGTATAGGTCATGCGCTCGCTGCTGTTGATCACACTGAGGGTGATGGCATAATCCACCACCCGGGCATCGGCATCGAAGTCCATCCGCACCGAGAGGGTCAGCCGGTCCACCCTGGGTTTCAAGCTGCACAGCTCGTTGGAGAGCTCAGGAGGAAGCATGGGAATTGCCCGCTCCGGAAAATAGACGCTGGTGCCGCGGGAAAAAGCCTCTTCGTCCAGACCGGACCCTTCCGGAACATAATGACTGACATCGGCAATATGGACCCATAACCGCTCCCTGCCGCCCTTCTGCGAACCTTCCGGCCCCTTCGCTTCCGATGTCAGGGGCTGCCAGGATACGGCATCGTCGAAATCCCGTGCTGTCTCTCCATCGATGGTAATGGTCAAAAGATTCCGCAGATCCATCCTGCCGGTAAGGTCAGCTTCAGCCAGTTCAGGACGCAAACCTTGAGTTTCTCCCTGAATGCTTTCGGGAAAGACATCCGGAAGCTCACTGTCGCGGACAACCACTTCCACATCGATGCCTGGATCGTCAGGCCAGCCCAGCACTTCCACGATCCTGCCGGTCGGGTTCCGGTAGCGGGTGGGATAGTCCAGAATCTGGGCAACTACCAGTTGCCCGATCCGGGGCTTTATTCCCTTGTTCTCTTTCGGGATGATGATATCCTGAGTCAGGGAGGGATTATTCGGGACAACAAAGGAAATGTGCCGGGTCTTTTCAAAGCAGCCGATCACCGTTTTATGGGCCCGCTCCATAACCCGGATGATGCTTCCTGATCTTCGTCCGTCACGGCCCGTATGGTCAATCCGGGCCATGACCCTGTCCCCGTCAAAGACTTCCCGCATGCCGTCAGGGGGAATGAAAATATCAGCCTGGCCTTCGGTGTCCGGAACGACAAAACCGTAACCGGATGGATGAGCACTGACATGGCCGGAAACAAGGTTCATCTTCCGGGAAAGACCATACTTCCCTCCCTTGATCCGGATAATCTGGCCCGACTCGATCAACTCTTCTAGCAGGCTTTTCAGCTCCCGCATGGCCTTTCCATTTACCCCCAGATCAGCCATCAACCGGCGAAAAGCCACCGGCCTCTGCTCGGTCTGCTCCAATAACCGGATAATTTCCTCTTTGGTGATTCTCGGCATGGGTTGCCTGTCCTTTGAAAAAGAGGCCATCAATTATCAGATTTCAGCTTTTTACTGGCCACTGATCACTGACCACTGGCCACTATAATAAGCTTTCCAGCGGCGCTGGCCAAAAGCCCCCCTGACTATCCAGGGCTGCGGCCTGCGCCTCGATAACCTTCCGTGTGGTGCGAACGATTTCACCTTCGATCAAAATCGGCTCTCCAACCAGGGCCGGTTTTTTGAACCGGACCTCCAGGTGGGCGGTAACAACAGGAAATCCAAGCCGATAGGCCAGATTAACCATGGCCTCATCGAGCAGGGTACTGATAATCCCGCCATGAACGATATTGGTATATCCCTGGTGTTTCTTGCGGGGTATGAAACTTGCCCGAATTCTCCTCTCCGGCTCAAGCAATTCGAAGGAAACCTGTAAACCTTCCCCGTTTTTCCGGCCACAGGCAAAACACATCCCATCATCTGCCAGATCCATCCACCTTCACCTCCCCCGCACTCCCGGTTCCTGCATGGCTGGAATGCTGGCGTCCGGTATGCATGTCCTTGCCTGTTCCACGGGCCATGCCTTTTTCCGGCACACGAAAGCCCTCAACGGTTTGACGGAGCATTTCCAGGTTCGGAGCTTTGAAGGGCATCTCCACTTCTACAATACCGTCAGGAAGATACCGTTCCATGACCGGACCATTATGGTCCAGGCGATGCATTTTCATGAAATCAACGATTCGGCTATAGGTCTTAAACGGCGCAATCATGGGATGGGCTTTGACTCTGGCCACAATCACACTGCGACGGGGGACCTTTTGCTGTCCGAAGGGATGTTCGAGAGTAAGCTGCCGGTCTACCAGGTACCCTCCCTCACTCCGCAAGCTCTCCAGGGGAACATCCCGGGGATCGTCGTAGAAGATGGCACAGGCAGTTTTTTTCGGGATATTCCGGTCATCCAGCAGCTTGCCCACACGGTCGATTTTCTCCGATATCTGGTGATATGCACCCCGATGAAGCATGAAGACCATCAGATACGGACCACGGGTTTCCGTGGTAACGCTGACCGGGCTGAACACCCCAAGAGAATAACCGATCCAACCGGCAAGCAGGACCGAAGGAACCATGAACGCCGATAAAACAACGAAAATCTTTTTGGTCCGGGTGGCCATTATGTCCATCTCCTTACTGATCTTTTCATGTGTTTTTCTCCCGCACCGGAACAGGCACGGTTTTACCTTATTCTCTGAAAACCGGCACCAGGTTAACGGTAAGTCCTTCTAAAAAACTTACTTCTATGGTATCTTGTCCTGAATAGGTTCTGGGCTTGCCATATTCCCCGTTTTCCCCCAAAATAAATACCATTACTATTTTCTCTTCAGGGTAGACGAGCCAATATTCTCTTACGCCATGCCTTTCATACAAGGAGAACTTCTCTTTCATATCCTTAGATGCAGTATACGGTGAAACTATTTCTATGATTAAATCCGGCACCCCCCTGCAACCCCTGTCATCTAATTTATTCCGGTCACATACTACCAGGATATCAGGTTGAACTACTGTCTGAATATCTTCGTCTTTCTCATCAGCTTTGGGTAGCCTCACATCAAAGGGTGCGCTATAGACTTCACAAGGCCGGTCTTGTAAAAAGCTCCAAAATTGTCCTAATAACTCTCTTAAAATCACTTGATGCCTTCTTGACGGTGCCGGACTCATATCAAGTGGAACACCGTCTATGAGTTCCCATCGCTCTTCATCAGGCCAGCTTATATAATCACCGTAAGTATATCTGTTTTCTTTTTTTACAGGTAAAGCCATCTAACAAGCCCCTTAATTTCCTCCATACTTATCATTCCATAGAGTATCGGCAATAGCATCTTGCCTGGCCGAGTTTAACTCTCACGCCCTCTTATACTATACAAGTTGCCTATTATGCAAGCTGTCTATTGCCCTCCCTGATAAATGCTCTCTATATATATTATAGCATTACCTGAAAAGAAACGGCGATGATCTTCGTTTGCCGAACTTATTGAGAAGTTACCCCGTTTCCAATAAAAAATTCTGCCGAAGAAAAAATGTACTCATTCGCATGGATGCAACGTTAACCTCCGTCAGAGTCTGTTGGGAAAACAGGCTCTTCAAGGTTCAAGCTAGGAGCCTTAAATGCAGGTATCAAGGGACTCATGGAGAATCGGAGCAGGGGTTATAACCGCATCAGTGGTTATTGGGGTCAGTTGGGTACTGACTCACCGGAAATATCAAAAGACAGTGATTACCCAAATCCAGCAGCAATTACTGACTATAGCCAAGACCACTGCCAGTGGATTAGAAGAATTTATCACTGAATATTCGAATGCTCTCAAGAGTATCTCAATAAACCCATTAGTTCTGGAGAGGGTCTCCAAAAGGATTGCCCATAAAAGCTCAGATAATACCTCCTGTCCATTTGATGCCTTATATAAAATCCACCGATATGGAGCTGGGAGTTTCACTATACTCGATGCCAATGGCCTTGTGCTGGACAGACACCCTTTTATCGAGGAGATGATCGGGGTTGATTTTTCAAAAAGGCCCGATGTCGCTTACGTTTTACGAGAACATAAGTCGTATATCAGTGACATGTTTGATAACTATCTTGGTAAGCCGGCCGTTGCTATTTCAGAGCCGGTATTTGATAACCATAGATTTGTGGGCATAGTCCGATGGATGATCGAGATTGATACAATCTCGAAGCGTTTTATTGAACCGGCCAGGATAGATGGGATAGGGTATGCCTGGGTTTTCGATGACAGAAATATTATCATTGCCCATCCGAGAAAAGACCTGATAAAAAGCTCGGTCTTCGAGGCCATGAGGAAGATTCACCTGGAGGCAGGAGACGTTTTTGATAGACATGGGATAACAGAGTATTTCCCCAGTGATCATGATTACCTGAATAGAGTAAAGAGAGAGGGTGAGGGTTACGGAATAGACGTAACTTGTATGACTCACGAGAATGATCTCGTTGCTTTTAAAAAGATTTCGATAGGCAAGGGAGCCTGGTATCTGATTGTCACCGCACCTTATTCTGACATTGCAGGCACTATCCATGAAAATGATAAAAATTCACTCGGGCTGGCTGGTTTGCTGATCTTAATTTTAGCCTGGGGAGGTTTTGCTCTTTTTAAGATCCAGAAGAGGAAAGGCCAGCTTGAGATAGAGACAGCCTACTTGAAACAACTCGCTGAATCAGCAGAATCACTGCGCGAGAGCGAAGAGAAACTGGCAGGGATTATCGCTTCAGTGCCGGACAGCATAAGTATCATTGATCAGGAGCATACGATTGTCTGGGCTAACCAGACAATCACGGGTGTATTTGGGCAGGATACAATCGGCCGCAAGTGCTATGCCGTATACCATAGACGCGACAGGATTTGCGAATCGTGCCTGGTCAGGCAATGTTTTGAAGATGGAAAAATTCACGAGCAGGAACGGGAGTTTACTGAACCGGGGGGGAAAAGGTTGTTCCTGTGGTTTATAGCCAGTGTAGCTGCATATCATAAGGATGGCCGGCCAAGGCTGGTGGTAGAGGTTTCCCGGAATATCACTCAGCGCAAGGTGGCCGAGGAGTTATTGCTTCAGGAAAGAAACAGGGCGAGAAAATATATTGATATTGCAGGGGTTATGCTGGTAGCTATTGGTGTCGATCAAAAAGTCGCCCTCATTAACAAAAAGGGCTGTGAGGTTTTGGGGTATAGAGAAGAAGAGATTATTGGCCGGAATTGGTTCGATAATTTTTTACCCGAAGGCATAAAAGAAACGGTAAAATCGGTTTTCGGGAGGTTGATAGCGGGAGATATCGAGCCGGCCGAATGTTTTGAAAATCCTGTTTTAACCAGAAAAGGTGAGGAGAGAATCATAGCCTGGCATAATACGGTCTTAACTGATGATAGAGGGGAAATTATCGGCGCTCTCGGCTCAGGAGAGGACATCACTGACCGAAAGCGGGCGGAAGAGGAAAGGATGCGTCTGGAAAAGCACCTCAGGCAGGTCCAGAAGATGCAGGCCATCGGTACTCTGGCCGGAGGAATTGCCCATGATTTTAATAATATTCTCTCAGCCATTATCGGCTACATGGAGCTGAGCCTGGACGAGGTTCCGGAAGGAAGCTCAGTCAGGGATAATATCATCGAAGTCCTCAAAGCCTGCCAGAGAGCTACAGATCTTGTCAGACAAATACTCACTTTCAGCCGCCAACATGAGCCAAAACGAGAACCTCTCCAAATCGCTCTGGTAATTAAAGAAGCCCTTAAACTGCTGCGGGCCAGCTTGCCCGCCAGCATTGAGATTCGTCAAAATATCAATAATCGCTCAGAATTTGTTCTGGCCGATCCAACCCAGATTCACCAGGTAATGATGAATCTGGGCACCAATGCAGCTTATGCCATGCGTAATCAGGGCGGTGTGCTGGAGGTAAGCTTGCGTGAGGTGAATCTTGATGCAGAAGCTGTGGCTGCCTATCCAGATCTGTCACCCGGTCCATATCTTCAATTGACAATTGAAGATACAGGCTGTGGAATAGCCCCTGAAAACCTGGATCGAATCTTTGATCCCTTTTTCACCACCAAAGGGTCACACGGAGGAACCGGTCTTGGGCTTTCTGTGGTCCAGGGAATCGTTAAGGGACATGGCGGCATGATCACTGTTTCAAGTACCCTGGGCAAGGGAACTGCCTTCCACATCTTTCTCCCGAAAATTGAGGAGAAGGATACTCAGCCGGAGGAGATTCCCGAGCACATTCCTTTGGGCCGAGAGCGCATCCTGTTGATCGATGACGAAATATCCCTGATCAACGTTGGCCAGCAGATGTTGAAGCACCTTGGCTATGAAGTTGTAGCTACCACCAGCAGTCTTGAGGCCATAAAGCTTTTTTGCGCCCAGCCCGAGCAATTCGATCTGGCTATAATCGATCAAACCATGCCCACTATGAGCGGAACGGAGGTAGCCAAAAGACTTATGGCCATCCGACCCGACTTCCCCATTATTCTCTGCACCGGATACAGCGAGACAGTTACCGAGGAGAAGGCCATGGACATGGGGATCAAAAAGTTTATCATGAAACCTTTTGACATGCATACCTTAGTACACGTCGCCATAATTACGCGGCCAGTTGTTTTGGGCCTGGTGGAGCAAATTGGAGCAGGAACTTTTCTTTCGTATAAGTCCAGTGTATTGGTTTAGGATGAGCATTGAGTTGATCACAA
>JBFLZW010000059.1 GCA_040755755.1 bacterium
AGCAGGGCGGGTATCTGATCCTGATTGGCTTTATCAGTGTCGTCCTGAGTGCCTTTGCCGGCATCGTCCTGGGTGTCCTTATCAGTCTCGCTTCCAAAAGCTATCTCCTGCCAGCGCCTGACAAATCGTTCTCCTCCCGCATAGCGGATATCAACCTCATCCTCACACCCGGTGCAAAGCTCAGCCAGCAGTATGCTGAGTATTTCTAAAGCGGTTGCCCTGGATTGGGGCTGGGGCGACTCGCTCCACTCCTCCCCCCCCTCTATTCCCACTGTCTTATAGATAAGCCTTGGATTTTCAAGGCGAATGGTTTTGATCAGGCCACTTGCAGCCGCATACTGTGGCTGTGGATAGTCGCCTGGACTCGGATAGACATACAGCAGCCTGACTTTCCTCCTGGACTTTTGCTCCTGAGCCCTCTCCTGCTCCATGAGTGCCTGGCTGAGATAGCATATCGAATACATCCCCTGATCAAGCCAGGCTTTGAAATCAGGCTGACTGGCCGGATTCAGACCTGTTGGGTAATCACCCTCTGGGTTCATCGGCCCCATTGGCCCTGGCGGCCATAATGACCACAGGTGAAAAATGATATCCGGCATCACCTGCCTGCTGGCCAGGTTCTCAATTAACCGGAAGTAGTCCTGCCGGTTGCCGGGATTAATTTCATACATGAGCTCACCAATCTCACGGTATTCCTGTCCCGGCTTGACAATGATGAGCTGTGCCCTGTTTTCACCCCGTGCAGTCATCATTTCCTGCATGAGCTGGGAAACCTGCACATTGGTATCCTCAATAGCATCCTCACTGCTGCCCTCCCCGGTATTCCCATGAGTCTCAAAGATAAGCACATGCCCTGAAAGAGCAGCACCCTCTGCCACCACCACATCCTGACCAGCCTCAGCAGTCTTAATGGCCTGGCAGCATTCCCCTGACTTCTCCCACACACTGCGGCAATACATCCTGACCAATTCCTCATCAGCCTGCTTGACCAGTACCCCGTCAGCCTGACTGACTAGTGTCCCACCAGCCTGGGCTTTTCTCGCTTCGGTGTTCCCACTAATCCCACTGATGATGCGCGATCCCTTTTGGGGTTGCCTGAGTGCCCGGAGGGAGAAGTCCTTCATGCTCACCAGCACTTGGCCGTCTTCATCTGCAAGCTGAATGTTGTATCTTTTGACCCTGGACCGTGCAGAGGGCAGATTTTCTGCTGGCAAATCCCTGGCTGGCAAATCCCTGGCTGACAACTTCTTGCCTGGCTTATCTTCGGCTACAGTCACATAGGCATAGCAGGTCTCAGGCAGCAGGGGGCTGATAATCTCCACCTCTCCCAGGGCAAAGGGAAGATAGAGAGCATCGGCAGAGCTTTTTTCCTGACCTTCGGACTGGCTGGCCATAAGTCCTGCCACTGTCTGCAATGCCCCGTCCATCAGGGAAGGATGAAGCCCGAATTCCTGAATGCTGCCCTTAAGATTCTGCGGCACCTCGAGGCGTGCCAGGGCCTCTTTCCCATTGAAGAAAAGCTCCCTGATGGTCTGAAAGCCCGGCCCGTACTTAAGCCCTCCACTCTGGAAAGCCTGATAGCACTCCTGAGCGCTTTTCAATCCATGACATCGAGCCTTGATGGCTTCAATATCGATGAGCTGTGCCCCTGCGGTTTCAAGGCCCTGGCCATCATAGACCAGCTTTCCCTGACTGTGCACCACCCGCCGGTTGCCCTCGCCAGTGGTACTCACCTCATACTCCACCCTGTCCTGCTGCTGTGGATACAGGCTGATGTGTACCTGCTGGGGGGATGCGGCCACCGTGACCGGTTGTGCCCAGACAATATCCCTGAGCCCCCTGACCTTTCTCTCTCCGCTGATCTCACCTGCGGCCCGCGCCATCTCAAGGTAAGCCACGCCAGGCAGTACCTTGTGCTCACCCACCACATGGTCAGCCAGGAAAAACTCGTCTCCGCTCAGCCAGGTCGAAAACCTTTGTTCCCGTAAGGTTGAAGTATTGCCGCCAATCAGAGGATGAAGCCCTGAAACCTGGCCCACCGCAACCTGGCCCTGGCTTGTATACGCCCTGGCCGGGCTGATGACGTCCCTGACTGTAACCCAATGCCTTTCTCTGGCAAAAGGGTAGGCAGGCAGAGATATGCG